>JBHEOL010000323.1:0-5284 GCA_046261635.1 Thermoanaerobaculia bacterium
TGGCCGATGAGTGGAGCCGCGCGCGGGGAACGTCGGTGGAAGATGCCCATCGGAGAGGCCTGGCCGGCGAGATCACGCGGTTCCTCGAACGGCAGTTCGTCGCCCCGGAACCGGTGCCGATGCCGGCAATCCCGCCGGGACCGCCCATAGGCTGAGACATGCATGCGACGGAAGCTCGCCACAGCAAAGGCTCCGGTTTTCTCCAATCCGCCGCAGAACCTCGGGGCATGGGGCCTGCGATGTTCATACGGCACAAACGAGGTCGCTTCCCTTTCTTACAATGGACCGACCGGCCTCGGGCCAGCACACTGAATTGCCAGGGAGAGACGACACCATGAGCCAGGCCAAATGCATTGCCTGTGACACCGGCAGCGACATGATGCCTCTGATCGAATTCGAATACCGCGGTGAGCGCCATCGGATCTGCTCGGCGCACCTTCCGATCCTGATTCACGATCCCGGTCAGTTGCACGGGCGGCTGGCGGGTGCGGACACCCTCCCTGCTTCCGAGCACCATGACTGACTCGAAAGAGAAGGTCCCGTGCGGGTGGAGACTCGACCCGAAATTCGTGATTTTGAGCTAGGCTCACTCCATGTCGCCCTACCACCACCGCCAGACAGGCTGGACGCTGATCTTTCCACTGCTCGTCGTCGTTGGCGGCCTGGCGCTCCTGATCGTGAGCGTCGTTCCGCACGGTCAATGGATGGAGGCGATCGCGCTCGTCTCGATTCCCCTCATCATCATCCTCTTCTTCTTCTCCCTGTCGGTCGAGGTGAACGAGACCCGAATCGTGGTGCGGTTCGGCATCGGCCTCCTCCGAAAGACCGTCCATCTCCATGAAGTCTCGAAGTGCGAAGTGGTCCGGAATCCGTGGTGGTACGGCTGGGGGATTCACTACACACCTCGCGGATGGCTGTACAACATCTCGGGATTCGATGCCGTGGAGCTGACTCTCGAGAGCGGGAAGACTCTGCGCATCGGGAGCGATGAGCCCGATGCGCTCTGCAACGCGATCCGCGCCCGACTGAAGCGGGAATGAGCGAGGGACAGGATCAGCCTCGGAGCATGGCGCAGGCGGAGGAAAGAATCCTCCCCCCCCCCGGCTGCATTCACAGCAGGTCGCGGTTGCGGCGCTCGCGGCTCGCCTGCAGCCGCTCGTGCCGACGGCGGTCTTCGGCCGGTCCACCGCGGCGCTCGAGGTTTCTCGCCGTATTGATCAACCCCGTGTGACTGAATGCCTGCGGGAAGTTGCCGAGCATCCTGCTTCGAACGGGGTCGTATTCCTCCGACAGAAGCCCGACGTCATTGCGGAGATCGAGGAGCCGGGTGAACAGCTCGCGCGCCTCGTCCCATTTCCCCTGAAGCGCCAGGTTGTCGACCATCCAGAAGCTGCAGAGAAGGAACGATCCCTCGCCCGGGGGGAGTCCATCGATGCCGCGCGCGGTCGGATAGCGATCGACGAATCCGTGCTCGTCCTGGAGACGGTCGCGAATGAGATCGACCGTGCCGACGATCCGCGGATCGTCCCACGGGAGAAAGCCGACCGGCGCCAGCATCAGCAGGCTTGCGTCCGGATCTTTGGATCCGTAGTACTGCACGAAGGCGCCAAGCTCGGAGTCGAAGCCCTCCCGGCAGACCTGGTCGTGGATTGCCTGACGCGTTTCGCGCCAGGCCTGGACCGGACCGTCGAGACCGAACTCCTCGACCGCCGCGACGGCTCTGTCGTAAGCGACCCACGCCATCACTTTCGAGTGGACGAAATGGCGTCGAGGCCCGCGCACTTCCCAGATGCCCTCATCGGGCTCCCGCCAGGCGGAGTCGAGAAAATCCATCATCGCCCGCTGGACCCGCCAGCTGTTCTCGTCGGGGAGGAGACCGGTGCGGCGCGCGAGATGGAGCGCGTCCATCACCTCGCCGAAGACGTCGAGCTGGAACTGCCGGTATGCCTCGTTGCCCACCCGGACCGGAGTGGAACCTTCGTAGCCGGGAAGCCATCCGATCTCCAACTCCGTCAGGCGCCTCTCACCGCCGAGTCCGTACATGATCTGGAGCTCGGCGGGGTTTCCCGCCACCGAATTGACCAGCCACTCGCGCCAGGCGTGGGCCTCCGAGGTGTAGCCGCCGATCATCAGCGCATAGAGCGTGAAGGTGGCGTCGCGAAGCCAGCAATAGCGGTAATCCCAGTTGCGGACGCCGCCGATCTTCTCGGGCAGCGAGGTCGTCGCCGCGGCCACGAGCCCGCCCGTGGGTGCGTACGTCATCGCCTTGAGCGTGATCAGCGACCGGACGACGGCGTCTCTCCATGGCCCCTGGTAGGCGCACTTCCCCACCCATTCGCGCCAGAACGCCTCCGTGGAAGCGAGGCTGTCGAAAGCGTTTTTCGGACCCGGCCCGGCACCGTACGTGGGGTGCCAGGTGAGGTCGAAGGGAAGGCGATCGCCGGCGCGAACCCGAAAGTGCGCAACGGTGTGCTGGTTCTCTCCCTCGAGATCGACCGGCGCCGTGAGGTGGAGCGTGTCGGGACCCGCGACCGCCGTGATTCCGCTCCCCGAGTCGCGCACCCACGGGACGACCCATCCGTAGTCGAATCGGATGACCAGATCCATCCGCATCTCGACTTCGCCCTCGATTCCCTCGACGATGCGGACGATGTCGACCACATCCGTGCGCGGCGGCATGAAGTCGATCAGGCGGGCACGCCCCGTTGCCGTCTCGAACTCGGTTTCGAGGATCAGCGTCTCCCCCTGATACCTCCGCCTGACGCTGGCCGGCTCCTCGACCGGCGCGATCATCCATCGGCCGTGCTCTGGCGACCCGAGGAGCGCGGCAAAGCAGGCGGGAGAATCGAACCGGGGGACGCAGAGCCAGTCGATCGAGCCGTTCTTGGCAACCAGCGCGCAGGTCTGCAGGTCTCCGAGGAGCGCGTAGTCTTCGATTTTCGACGGCATTCCCACCGGATATTGCGTGATTCCGCACTTCGACGCAAACGTGTTGGCGAACTCGGGCCGGTATGATGAACGCCGTGCAGAATGCGAGTCGAACATACCTCGCTCTCGGTGACTCCTACACCGCAGGAGAAGGTGTCGCCGCGCGGGAATCGTGGCCGCACGTCCTGAACGGACTGCTCGAAGCTCGTGGGCACCGACTGGATCTCTCGGTCGTCGCCCGCACCGGCTGGACTGCCGCGGAGTTGCACGAGGCCGCCCGGAACGCGCCGCTTCCGGCGAAACCAGCGCTCACGACGTTGCTCGTCGGCGTGAACGATCAGTACCGGGGACTTCCCATCGAGTCGTTCCGGGAAGAGCTCGGACGGCTGCTCGAACTCGTCGCCGGTCGGGGGCCCTCCTCACGCCTGCTGGTTCTCTCCATCCCCGACTGGGGGGTGACACCGTTCGCCACCGGACGCGACCGGGCTGCCATCGCCCTCTCCATCGACTCGTTCAACGAGACCGCAAGAACGCTCGCCCTCGCCTCCGGCGCTCGCTGGATCGATATCACGCCTCTCGCGAGGGAAGCAGCCGGGAATCCCGCCCTCCTGGCGGGAGACGGGCTCCACTTCTCCCCCCTCGCCCACAGGCTCCTGGCGGAGTCCGCTCTATCCCCGGCACTGGAGATTCTCGAAGTCTCCCCGGAAGGATTTCCGCAACGGGAGGGTTTTGCATGACTTCAGCATTCAGACATCGCGAGATCACAAAGGAGTGATTGAATGAAACCACTGTTGCCATTGGCAGCGATTCTGGTTCTGCTCGCCGCCTGCAGCGGCGACGGCACCCAGACGGTCGCCGCCCCCGAGCAGTCGGCCTCCACGCCGGCTCCCCAGCCCGAGTTGCCTCAGACGACGACTTACTCAACCCCGCCTCCGACGACCACCCCAGCGGCCCAGGCCACGGATGCGGACATGATCCGGATGAGCCCGGCCGAGCTCAAGCAGAGGGTCGAAGCCGGCGAGGCGATCGTCCTCGACGTCCGGACCCGCGTCGCCTATGCGACCGAGCATGCGCGCGGCGGGGTCAACATCCCGCTCGAGGAGCTCGGGATGCGGGCGGCCGAGCTTCCCACCGACAAGTGGCTCGTAGCCTACTGCACGTGACCGGCTGAACAGACAAGCGCCCGTGCGGCGCTCATCCTGAAGCAGCGCGGTTTCGAAAACACGGCAGCCCTTCTCGGCGGACTCGAAGCCTGGCGGTGGGCCGGCCTTCCGATGTCGACCGGCATGAACCCGTAACGCGAGAATCCTTCGATGAAAAAGCCCGGCCTCAGGCCGGGCTTTTTTTGTGGGGGCCGGGGTCGGCTTTCCTCAACCTCGGCCCGAAGTCGATGTTCGGATCGCAGCGCTCGCCCGGAGATTCCGGGGGGGGGCACGTCAGCTCTCCGGCTCGTCCTGCCGGATCAGCTCCACATCGATGACGATCTCGATCTCATCTCCGACGGTCAGTCCGCCTGCTTCCAGCGCACGGTTCCATGTGAGCCCGAAATCCTTCCGGTTCACACTCGTCACGGCGCTCGTCCCCGTCCGCCACGCTTTGCCGACCTTGAGCGGTGCCGCGGGAGCATCAACGTTCAGCACGACCTCTTTCGTCACACCGCGTATCGTCAGCTCTCCGGTCATCCGGTAACCATCTCCGGCCTTCTCGATCCTTTTCGACTCGAACGTGATGGCCGGGTACTTCTCGACCTCGAAAAAGTCGGCCGAGCGGAGGTGATCGTCGCGCCTTCCGTTCCCGGTGTTGATCGAGCTGGCGTCGATGGTGACGTCCACCTGGACGCCCGTCGGACTCGACAGATCTCCGGTGACGGTGCCACTGATCTTATCGAACGATCCGCGGACCTTCGAGACCATCATGTGGCGGACCGAGAACCCAGCGCTCGAATGCGCCCCGTCGATGACCCAGGTCGCGGTTTCTGCGGAAAGCGGGAGGGCGAAAAGAATGAGGGCAGCCGTGAGGGAAACGAGTCGTCTGATCATGAATCTGGTTCCTTTCGTGAGGATGGTGCGGTGTCTGTGGAGCAACGGCGGGAAAAATGCTTTAATTTCAAACTGCCTCTTTTTTAGTTACAGTTTCGGGACACTGCTCCCGGAGCCTCTTTCGGCTCGCTTCCCCTGTTACCATTCCGTTGCGATTCCATGCTGATTCCCCGCTTCACGACCGAAGAGCTCGCTCATCTTTCCGAGCGTGAGGCGACGCGTCGCCACTTCGCCCTCCGGAATCTCCAGAGCCTTCGCTGGCTCACCTGGATCGCGGTCGTCGGGGGATTCGGCGTCATGCTCAGCCAGGCGAGCTC
>JBHEOL010000344.1:0-5110 GCA_046261635.1 Thermoanaerobaculia bacterium
TCCTGCCCCCTTGTTTCTCTACTCGGGATCGCGCCCGACCCGGTTCACTGAATCACCACGCGCGCTCCAGCGCGCTTTCCCTACTCAGGACGACCGGGGGGGGGCCCGGTTTTCGCGCACTGGCCCCCTCGCCGTACAATCACTCCCCATGAAGAAAGCCGCGGTTCTGGTCCTGACGATGATGGCCTCCACGCTCAACGCACAGCAGCTCACCGCCGAGATCGACCGCCTCGCGGCGGGGATCGCCGACCAGGTGGTCGAATGGCGCCGTGATTTTCACCGGAACCCGGAGCTCAGTTTCGAGGAGACGCGGACAGCGAGCCTCGTCGCGAAGCATCTCCGCTCGCTCGGGATGGAAGTGACCGAGGGTGTGGGGAGAACCGGTGTGGTCGGAGTGCTGAAAGGCGGGAAGCCGGGTCCGGTCGTGGCGCTGCGAGCCGACATGGATGCGCTTCCGGTGACCGAGGTGGTCGACGTTCCGTTCCGCTCGACGAAGAAGGCAACTTACAACGGCGACGAGGTCGGGGTGATGCACGCCTGCGGGCACGACTCTCACGTGGCGATGCTGATGGGCGCCGCATCGGTCCTCGCCGGAATCCGCGAACAACTCCCGGGGACGGTCAAGTTCATCTTCCAGCCGGCCGAGGAAGGTGAGGGGGGCGCGGTCGCGATGATCGAGGACGGCGTGCTCGAGAACCCGCGGCCCGACGCGATTTTCGGGCTTCACGTCATGTCGTCGGAGCACTCGGGAACGATCAACTATCGAGCAGGCGGGCTGATGGCGGCGTCGGACCGCTTCGAGATTCTCGTCAAGGGAAGTCAGACGCACGGGGCGTATCCGTGGCGCGGAGTCGATCCGATCGTCGTCGGATCGCAGATCGTGCTCGGGCTGCAGACGATCACCAGCCGGCAGCTCGATTCCACCCTCGCGCCTTCGATCGTCACAGTCGGCATCTTCGAGGGAGGCGTGCGCTACAACATCATCCCGGACGAGGTGAAGATGGTCGGAACCGTGCGGTCGCTCGATCCCGAGATGCGGAAAGACATCCATCGCCGCATCGAGCGGACCGCGAAGCTCATCGCGGAGAGCGCCGGAGCGGAAGCCGAGTACGTCCTGCATCCCGACGGGACCGGGGTCACTTACAACGATCCCGAGCTGACCTCCCGGATGGCGCCGACTCTCGAGCGGGTGGCGGGCGCCGATCGCGCGCGAGTCATCAATCCGACCGTGGTCGCCGAGGATTTCTCCGCTTACCAGGAGCAGATCCCTGGGATGTTCTTCTTCCTCGGATGCACTCCCGCGGGAGCCTCGCTCGTGGAAGCCGCGCCGAATCATTCTCCGCGATTCTTCGTGGACGAGAAGACGATGCCGACGGGTGTTCGTGCTCTCGCCTCGCTGGCGGTCGATTATCTGACTGGGAAGTAGCTCTCCGGCGCCGCTGGATCAGGCTCGCTCGCTCCAGGCGAGCTTCCACTGATCGCGCTCCTTTTCGATTGCGGCGATCGTCCCGGTGGAGAAGGCGAGCACCGGGACCTCCGGACTGCCTGAGATCAGAACTCCCGCCACCCGTTCGACGAGGGGAAGATGGGTCACCAGGGCGACCGGCTCGGCGAGTGATTCGATCCATCGCGCGAGCGCGTACGGGTCGGCGTTCGGCCGCAGCAGCTCCAGCGGAGCGGGTGCGAGGTCGAGCTTCATCGTCGACGCCAGGATCTCGGCCGTCTGTTCGGCCCGGCGCTTTCCGCTGTGATGAACCGAGTGAATCGCGCCGGTCCGCTCCGCGACCCGGCGGGCCAACTTCTCGATCGCATCCCGTCCCTCTGGCGTAAGCTCCCGATGGTCGTCCTGTCCGCGGATCTCCGCGTCGCCGTGTCTCATCAGCCAGATCAGCATGTTTCGTTCACTCCCGCGCCGCACTGCCCTGAAGCAGGGGACTCGACGGCGGCTTCGGCGCAGGCGTTGCAAATTGTGGCCCGTCCGGCAGTCTCGCCGGGCAGGAGGGTCAGATGAGCCATCGGATCGCGCTCCTTACCGCGTGTCTCGCCATGCTTCCGCAGCTCGCCGCCGCGGAGTGGGGCGCTGGATTTCAGGGCGGCGGCGACTACGGGTACACCTGGATCACCTGGTCGCAACCGGTGGAGCTCGTTGCCGGCCAGCGCAGTCTCTTCTGGACGACGGCGAGCTATCAGTATTATCGCGTCTCCGAGCTGGGAGGAACGTCCGAGGTGCGGGCCCCGGGACTCGGCGCCGGAGTGACGTTCTTCTGGAATCCGAGCGCCGACACCGCGATCTCCTTCGGGCCCGGCTACGAATACCGATGGATCACTCGCGATCTCGCGAACGGGGGGGAGATCGATGATCCGCGGGGAGGCGCCGTGCTCCAGGGAACGATCGAGCACCGGCTCCTCGAGCGAACCTTCATCGGCGGCGGCGCGAGTTACCTCGGGGCGACCGACTGGCTGCACGCCCGCGCCTCGGTCCGCCAGCAGATCGGGGACGCCTTCCGCGTCGGTCCCGAGGCGACCATTCAGGGGAACGACGACGTCGAGATCCAAGAGCTCGGGGCGATCGCCGAGATGCCCTACGGCCGCAGCTGGATCCACCTCCGCGCGGGGCAGGCGACCGAAAAGCACCGGGGAGGATTCGAGCAGACGCGTCCTTACTTCAGTGTCGGGATCGCGCGCTCGTTCTGAGTTCCCGTTCTGAGCCTCCGTGGTCCCGCCGCGGTGTTACAGATTGGGCGGTCGGGAAACCGTGGGGTGCGGGAGCCGTAGCTACCTCCCAGAACTCGAGACTCAGGAGGTATCGATGAAAAGATCAGCAACATTCGCGACTCTGGCCGGCGCCGCGGTTCTGACCACGGCGGCCGCCGTCTACGCAGGAACCGCGATCAGCGCGCCGCCGTCGCCGCCGCCACCGCCGAAGCCGGTGCGAGCGATGGTCGCCCCCGCCCCCGTCCCCCCGGCACCGTCGGCCGTTCCTGAAGCGCCGGCAGTTCCGGCTCGACCAGCGCTGGCGCCTCCGGCTCCCCCGGCGTTGCCCCGGGCGGGAGAAAAAAAGATGAGGATCCGGGGTGAAAGGTTCGGAGCGCGATTCTCCGGGGAGACGATCATCGTCGACTCGGACGGTGCCACCTGGGTGATCGAGGATCCCGAGGCAGTGGAGCGGATCCGCGAGTCCGTCGAGAGCCAGGTGGAGAGCGCGCGTGCGATGGCGGCGCGGGTTCACGAGCTCCGGCCCGCGATCGAGCTGGCGGAGTCGATCGCGGCATCGATCGACCACGAAGCGATCGCGAAAGCGACTGCAGCTGCCCACGAGGCGGCCGATCTCGCGATGGAGGGAATCCACGAGGCCCGACTCGAGGCTCTGTCGGCCGAGATCGAGAAGTCGGTCGAACGCGCGATGCGTGAGTCCGAGCGGTCGATCCGGCAGTCCGAGCGCCAGATCCGCGTGCACGAGCTTGAGATGCGGCGATTCGAGCGCGAGATGGAAGCCTTCGAGCGCGAGATGGAAAAGCTGGGGGAGAGGATCGGGGCTGATATCGACGCTGCCATCCGCACGGAGATCGAGCGGGGCAACGCGCGGCGCGTCGATTGAGAACAGGGGGGCCACAAAGGAAATCGGCCGGCCCCTGAGTGAAAAAGACGCGGTGAGCCGGGGCGGCAAGCAGCCCCACCCACGAAAAAGGCGGGCCGCCCGGGCCCGCCTCGAATCGCGTTCTCTCGCTCGCGGTCAATCCCGCACGAAGTGACAGGTATACCCGCCCGGATTCTTCTGAAGATAGTCCTGGTGGTACCCCTCGGCGTTCCAGAAGTCGCCCGCGAGAACGATCTCGGTCACGACCGGCCGGGGCCATTTCTTCGACTGATCCACCCCCCGCTTCACTTCCTCCGCGACCGTCTTCTGCTCCTCGTCGTGGTAGAAAATCGCCGATCGGTATTGAGTCCCCCCATCGTTTCCCTGACGGTTGCGCGTGGTCGGATCGTGAAGGCGGAAAAAGAACTCGAGGATCGCACGGTAGGTGATCTTCGAAGGATCGAACGTGAGTCTGATCGACTCGGCGTGCCCGGTTCCACCGGATTTAACCTGTTCGTAAGTCGCGTTCGGAACGTTTCCCCCGGTGTAGCCGACTTCCGTGTCGACGACCCCATCGAGCTCCCGGATCAATTCCTCCACGCCCCAGAAACATCCCCCGGCAAGCGTTGCTGTCTGCAGTCCGTTCTCGGTCACTTCTTCGCCGCTCCTTTGAAGAGGGCCGCATATTCACCGTAGCCCTCCTCCTCGAGTTTATCTGCGGGGATGAATCGCATCGCAGCAGAATTCATGCAATAGCGCTGTCCGGTTGGAGCCGGCCCGTCATCGAACAGGTGTCCAAGATGGGAGTCCGCATGCCTGGAGCGGACCTCGGTCCGTGATATGAAGAACTTCCGGTCGGTCTTCGTGGTGACGTTCTGGTCCTCGAGCGGCCTGATGAAGCTCGGCCAGCCGGTGCCGGAGTCGTACTTGTCGAGGGAGCTGAACAGCGGCTCGCCGGAGATGATGTCGACGTAGATCCCGGGCTCCTTGTTGTCCCAGTAGTCGTTTCGGAAAGCCGGCTCGGTTCCTTCGTGTCGGGTGACGTCGTACTGAAGCTTGCTCAGCTTCTGGCGCAGCTCTTCGTCAGCGGGCATCTTGAAATCCTTCATCGAGAATCCTTTCGTCCCCCAGTCGGGGCGCTGAGCCGAGGCCGCGGAGCCGGATTGAGCGATCGCCGCGTTGTCCCGTCCCGCCCAGAGAAGCCACGCGCCGATGGCGAGGGCGATGAGGGCGATCGGCATTGCGCGTTTTGCAAATCTGATGGCCATGGTGCCTGTCTCCTTACCGATGATCAAACGAAGGGGGACGCTGGATCGTTCCCTCGATTCGTTCGGAACACCAGGGACCAGGGGCTAGGGATTAGGAAAATTCGACGAAAACCCGTCTCGCTTTCCGTCATCCTGAGAGGCTGTGAAAGAAACCAGAGGGGCCGCGCTGGTGGAGCTTGCGAGGCGAGATCAAGGAGCGAGGAGGAGGCGATGCGGTGGCATCGTTGACGACGAGCGACGCGGAGATCGCCCGCAACGCGGCCCC
>JBHEOL010000216.1:0-4248 GCA_046261635.1 Thermoanaerobaculia bacterium
CAGGCTTCCACTTCGAACGTGGCCGGCTGCGACGCGATCGGCTCGCAGCCGCTGACGAGTGCGTCGACACGCCAGAAGTAGTCGCCGTTGGGAAGATCGAGCTCGGCCTCGGTCCGCCGCGTCAACGCCGCCCGGTGGGGCGCGTCGGGGTCCTTCTGGATCCAGACGACGTATCCATCCGCCCCGGCTACAGCGCGCCAGCTCAGCTCCACCGGGAGAGATTCGAGCTCCGAATCGGGCCCCGGTGAGAGCAGAAGCGGTGGCGCGATCGAACAACTCGGCCGGGCCGGAATCGTGAACGATGAAATCGCCGAACGGACGGGGCGGCAACCGCGAACATTCGTGGTGACGAACCAAAAGTAAGCCCCGGCCGACAGAAAGCGCGTCAGCCCGAGCTCCTCGGTCGATCCGGCGAACGCGGGGCTTTCTCCCGAACGCGCGATCCAGACGTCGAAGCGCGGGAGAACATCGAACGGAATGCGCTCGGGGAGATTCGGCAGGCTCCACCGGAACGAGACCAGGCCCGGGGCCACGGCCCCATCGGCCGGCGCGAGGAGCCGAGGAGTGAGGAGCGAGCATGGATCCTGCGCCCAAGCCACCTGTGAGCATGCAAATGCCAGGACGAACAGAAGGATCTTCTTCATGGTGGCGCGCTCCCCTGATTTTCGGTTGAAGACCTCATGGTAACAGGCTGTCGCGTCACGCGGTCCGGCCCGATCGAATCGAAGGGGTTCCAAAACCGGCAATGCTGGAACGCCGCATGGAGGTCCATTCGCCCGTGTCCAATCGAACTCTCCATCGACCGGGATTCCCGAAACGAATGGCGTCCGAGGCTTCCGGGACTCAAGTTATGGAGCGAGAGATGGAGGTGCACCGATGGCGAGAAAACCCGAGAGTTCTTCGCATTCCACCCCTCCGAAGAAAGAGTCGCGCGGCCGGAAAAAGATCGAGTCGAGCCACGAGATCCGCCGCACGACGGCGGCAGTGAGGAATCCCGCGCCGAAGCGCTTTTCCCACTCCGCGGTCGGCAACCGTTGAGTGTAACGGCGGCTCTTTTTCTCGGCCACGGCGACCAGTTCCCTAATCGCCGTTCGGCGGGATGATCCGGGTCAGCGCGGCGTGCAGGTCCTCGAGCGAGTACGGCTTCATCAGGAACGACCGGTGCGACACCGCGAGGAGATCTTCGAGGCGCGAAGGGTCTCCGTGTCCGGTCGAGAAGAGGACCGGCAGGGACGGCCACCGCTCGGCGATCCGTCTGCAGACCTCGGCCCCGTCCATATCGGGAAGACCGACGTCCAGGATCACCACGTCCGGCGTCGAACGCTCGAGAGCCTCGAGCGCGCCACGGCCCGTGCCGACGAGCTCGACGACCGAACCCTCGAATTCGAGGGAGGCGACGATGCCGGCCGCGACGGTTGGATCGTCCTCGACCAGGAGAATCCTGTAGATTCCGGCTGGAGAGTTCTGCGCGGCCGTGGCGAGTGGGCCCGCTTTTTCCGGCGGAGGCTCGATGCGGGGAAGAAACGCGTGGAACGTGGTCCCCTCGCCCAATGCGCTCTCGACGAAGAGAAGCCCCCCCTGCGCGGACAGCAGCTTATGAGCAATCGCGAGCCCGAGGCCGGTGCCCTTGCGCTTGGTGGTGAAGAACGGCTCGAAGGCGTGCTGGACGACGTCGGGTTCCATTCCTTTCCCGCTGTCGCGAAGCGTGATGTGCGCGTACTCGGCATATTGGGCGGGGACATGGCCGAAGGGGAAGGTCGTGCCGCCCGGGGTCGTCTCGAGCGCGAGCTCGATCAGGCCACCCTTGTCGCCGCTCGCAATCGCATCGACGGAGTTGGCGGTGAGGTTGGTCAGCACCTGACCGAGCTGATCCGGATCGGCTGTGACCCAGAGGGGCCGGCCGGGCGTGATGAGCTTCCACTTCGCTGACTGACGGGCGATCGCCTGGAGCTCGCCGCTGACTCTGTTCAGCCAGCTCTCGAGCTCGAGCGGCTGGCTGATCGGCTCGGCCGGCCGTGTGAAGCGAAGGATCTCCTGGGTGATCCGCTTCCCCCGCTGCACCGACTGCCGGATCTGCTCGCCGGCTCGTGCCACCGAAGTGTCGGAGTTGCGGGAGACCAGCTCGGCGAAGGGGAGGATCCCCATCATCACGTTGTTCATCTCGTGAGCGATGGTTGCGGCGAGCCGTCCCAGGCTCGCGAGCCGATCCGAACGCTCCAGTTGCGACTCGAGCAGACGCCGTTCGCTGATGTCGACGAACGAGACGGCAGCGCCGATCGTCGCTCCCCTCTCCATGATCGGAGAGACGATCACGTCACATGGGAGCGAGCCACCCCCCCCTTTCCGGAAAGTCACGTTGTACACGCGCGTCTCCGATTCCGGAACCGAGCCCGCCCCGATCGGGCACCGGGCCGTTTCCTCGGCAGCCTCGGGAGAATGCACGTGGATCAGATCGTGGATTCTGCGGCCGACCAGATCGTGGTCGGCATACCCGAGCATCGAGCAGGCAGCCTGATTGATGAGCGTGCAGATCCCGCTCCGGTCGACCGCGAACAATCCCGCCGAGGTCGACTCGAGCAGGAGCCTGACATTCCGGATGAGCTCGAGCCGCTCCCCTTCGATCTTTTTTCGGGCGGAAATGTCCTGGAACACGGCGAGCAGGTAACGGCTGTCATCGCCGGAATCGACCGCCGTCGCGGTCAACTCCACCCAGACCGGCCAGCCGTGGGCGCGAATCAGGCGGAGCTCCCTCGAAAGGGACCTCACTTCGCCCCGCGCGACGAGCGCGAGCGTGGTTTCGGCATCCTCCAGGTCTTCCTTCCAGACCAGATCCTGAAGCTGCTTCTGTTCGACCTCCTCCCGGTCGCGCTGGAGAATGGTCGCGAATCGTTCGTTGAATCGGATGAACGTGCCCGCCGGACTGAGGTGTGCGATTCCGACCGCCGCCTGTTCGAAGGTCGCGCGGAACCGCTCCTCCGCTTCCCTGACGGCTTCGCGCGCCTGGTGGCGCTCGGTCACGTCTCGAATGACTCCGAAGATGATCCGGCGATTGTCGCGCTCGAGGATCTCGGCACGCGCTTCGATCCAGCGCAGCTCGCCGCCGGGTTTGAGGATTCGAAACCGGACATTCCCCTCCTTCTCCCCATCGGAGACGCGCGCCAGAGTCCTGAGGAGCAGATCGCGATCGCCTGGATGCCGGAGCTCGTTCCCGAAGTCATAGGGGAGCGGGCCGGGGACCTGGGGGATGCCGTAGATCATGAACATGCCGTCCGACCATTCCATCGTTCCGGCTTCGAGATCCCACTCGAAACTTCCGATCTGGGCGATTTCCTGGGAGACGGCAAGGTGGCGCTCGCGCGACTGAAGCTGCTCGTGCGCGCGGATGCGGTCGGTCGCGTCACGATAGCTCGCGATCCGGGCCGAGGGCGCTCCGTCGAGGTAGACGGGGGCGGTGTAACGCTCGAAGATCCGTCCGTCGACGAATTCCACCAGGTCGAAGCAGGCGATCTCCGGCTCGCGCTTGAGCTCTTCGATCCAGGCGGCGAATCGCTCCGGATTCTGCACCTGTGGCAGCACATGCGCGAGCAACGCCGGTGCCGTCCTGATCTGATCGTCGTCCAGACCGAAGATGTCGCGGAATCGCCGGTTCGAGGTGAGGATTCGCCCGTCGTACGTGAACACCATCACGCCGTCGGCGGTAGCCTCGAGCGTGGCCTGGAGGATCGCGGCCGACTGGAGCGCCTCGTGCTCGGCGGAACGGAGACTCGAGATGTCCTGGAGCGCGGCAAAGACGCGATCCTCTCGAAGGATCAGATGCGCTCTGAGCGTCTTCTCCGCCCCGTCGGCTGCCCTGATCCGCAGGTCGAAAGGCTCGATCGCTTTCCCCGCCGCCGCCGCCAATAGCGCCTCGCGGAATGGGTTTCTGTCCTCGGGAGCGATCAGCCCGAGCATCGTCGGAAGCGACGGGTCACTCGCCCCCGGCTCGATCCCGAATAGGCGGTACATCCCGGTCGACCATTGAAGGGTGTCGTCTCCTTCGCCCCATTCGAGGGTTCCGAATCCTCCCGCCTTCTCCCCTTCGATGAGCCGTGCACGGGCCTCGTGTTCGAGCTCGCCCAGCCGGCGGACGTGCCGGAACACGAGCAGATAGAGAATCAGGCCGCTCACCGTGACCCACGCCGCACCCTTGATGATGCTCGCGGTCACCAGGCTCTTCGAATCGACCAGCCGCAACATGATCGGATCCGA
>JBHEOL010000347.1:0-4264 GCA_046261635.1 Thermoanaerobaculia bacterium
GGGGCCGCGCTGGTGGAGCTTGCGAGGCGAGATCAAGGAGCGAGGAGGAGGCGATGCGGTGGCATCGTTGACGACGAGCGACGCGGAGATCGCCCGCAACGCGGCCCCTCTGGTTTCTTTCACAGCCTCTGAGGAGGCGCGGGACGTGGTCGTCGAACTCGAGGGTGTTGGCAGCCGACGAAGGATCTCAAAATGGCAGGATCGTGTGGGTCGGGGCGGGGGATACCGCAGGTGGGCGACATCCTGCAGTTTTGAGTTCCTTCGGTCGCGCGCACCGGCGGCCTGCAATCGTCACTTCACGCGGCGCTCCCTCAGAGGCTTTCACAGCCTCTCAGGATGACCAGGGGGGCCCCGCCTCCGCACGCAAAAAAAGGCGGGCCCGAGGGGCCCGCCTTCTTCATGGGATGTCTGGAGCGAAGATTCAGGCGTGGACGAGCACTTTCTCTTCGGTGCGCTGCTTGAGAGGAACCCAGTTGCGCTCCTTCTCGCCGGTATAGATCTGGCGCGGACGCGAGATGCGCATCGTCTTGTCCTCGACCATTTCTTTCCAGTGGGCGATCCAGCCGGGGAGGCGCCCCAGGGCGAACATCACCGTGAACATGTCGGTGGGGATGCCCATCGCGCGGTAGATGATGCCGCTGTAGAAGTCGACGTTGGGGTAGAGCTTGCGCTCGACGAAGTACGGGTCTTCGAGAGCGACGCGCTCGAGCTCCTTGGCGATGTCGAGCAGCGGATCGGTGACGCCGAGCTCCGAGAGCACTTCGTCCGCCGACTGCTTGAGGATCCGGGCGCGCGGGTCGAAGTTCTTGTAGACCCGGTGACCGAAGCCCATGAGCTTGAACCCGGAGTTCTTGTCCTTGGCCATCTCGACGAAGCGGCGGTAATCACCACCGGCGTCGCGGATCTGCTGGAGCATCTCGATCACCTGCTGGTTGGCGCCGCCGTGCAGCGGGCCCCAGAGGGCGCAGACGCCGGCGCTGATCGAGGCGAAGAGGTTCGCGTCCGAGCTTCCGACCATGCGGACCGTCGAGGTCGAGCAATTCTGCTCGTGGTCGGCGTGGAGAATCAGCAGCAGGTTCAATGCACGATCGACGACCGGCGAGACTTCGTAGGGCTCTGCCGGAACCGCCCACATCATGTGCATGAAGTTTTCGGTGTAGCTGAGGTGGTTCTGCGGATAGATGAACGGCTGTCCGACCGACTTCTTGTAGGAGAAGGCGGCGATGGTCTTCGCCTTCGAGAGGAGCCGGATGATGTTGAGGTCGGCGTCCCCTTCCTTCGTCGCGTCGGGATAGTACGCCGAGAGCGACGCGATCATCGACGAGAGGATCGCCATCGGGTGCGCCGACTGTGGGAACCCCTCGAAGAACTTCTTCATGTCTTCGTGGATCAGGCTGTGGCGGGTCAGCTTGTCACTGAAGGCTGCCAGCTCGGTCTTCGACGGGAGATGACCGTAGATGAGCAGGTGGCAGACTTCGACGAAGCTCGCATGCTCGGCGACCTGCTCGATCGGGTATCCGCGGTAGCGCAGGATTCCCTGGTCACCATCGATGTACGTGATGGCACTCTTGCACGAGCCGGTGTTGCCGTAGCCCGGATCGAGTGTGATCGCGCCGCTCTTGGCTCGAAGCTGGGTGATGTCGACGCCGGTTTCATTCTCGGTGCCGACGACGACGGGAAGTTCGTACTCCTTGCCCTCGACGATCAGCTTGGCGGTACTCATGAATCCTCCTCGGTGTCCGAAAGTGAGGGTCTCACCCCGCTTCTTGGTTCCCTTTTATCAGCAACAGCGGGCGTGAGGCCAGATGTTTCGGCTGTCCGGAGATTGTCTCCGGTGTGTATCCACTGTGTTAAGCCCGTCAGGGGTCTCTGCAACAGGAGAGCGGTCACCTTACAGTAGTGACGGATGTTGCTTTGCTTTGCTGCAACCGGCCGGGCGTTCCATTAAAATCCCCCGCATGCCGACCCCCAGGATGGCCGCCGCCGGCGGATTCGCCGCGGTGACGTACGTTTTCAGGAAGGCGCTCGAGGTCGGGCCCTTCCAACTCTGGCGTCGGCTTCGCTCCCGGAACACCTGCAAGACATGCGCTCTCGGCATGGGAGGGCGGCGGGGCGGAATGGTCAATGAGCTCGGCCACTTTCCGGAGGTCTGTAAGAAGTCGGTCCAGGCGCAATCGGCCGACATGGCGGGGGCGATCACCGAGCAGACCCTGGCCTCGCTTCCCATCGACCGCCTCCGCGAGCTCTCGCCGCGGGAGCTCGAAGGTCTCGGCCGCGTCGCCTTCCCGATGCTGGCAGCCGAGGGGGAGACCCACTACCGGCGAATCTCGTGGGAGGACGCCCTGAAGCGCGCCTCGGGCGCGCTCGCAAGCGCGGGCCCGGATCGGTCCTTCTTCTACTCCTCGGGACGGTCGAGCAATGAAGCGGCCTTCCTGATGCAGCTCGTCGCCCGCGCGTTCGGCTCGGCGAACATCAACAACTGCAGCTACTACTGTCACCAGGCCTCCGGGGTGGCCCTCGCGAAGGTCTACGGCTCGGGAACGGCCTCGGTCGTTCTCGATGATCTCCGGCACGCCGACCTCGCCGTGGTCGCGGGCGCCAACCCGGCGTGCAACCACCCGCGGCTGATCACCCAGCTCGTCGAGCTCCGCCAGCGCGGCGGGAAGGTGATCGTCATCAATCCGATCCGCGAGCTCGGGCTGGTGCGATTCCGCGTCCCGTCCCTCTGGCGTTCGATGCTGTTCGGCTCGACGATCTCCGACGTCTACCTCCAGCCCCACATCGGGGGGGACGTCGCCCTGACGAAGGCTCTGCTCAAGGGAGTGCTCGAGCGCGGCGCCATCGACGAGGAGTTCGTCGGCCGCTGGACGGCGGGATGGGATGCGGTGAAGGCGGATCTCGAGGCTGCGGACTGGGCGCGGCTCGTCGAGCAGAGCGGGGTGCCCCGCGAGGAAATCGACCGCGCGGTAGAGCTTCTCGCTTCGTCGAGGAAGGCGATCTGCCTCTGGGCGATGGGGCTGACCCAGCACGCCAACGGCGTCGACAACATTCTCGCCCTTTCGAATCTCGCCCTGGCGCGGGGATGGCTCGGCCGGCGCGGCACGGGGCTGCTTCCGATCCGCGGGCATTCGAACGTGCAAGGGGTCGGCTCCATGGGCGTCACCCCGGAAATGAAGAGCGCGTTTGCGGAGCGGATGGCGCAGGCATACGGGATCGTGGGGAAGAAGGGAGGTCTCGACACCTACGGCTGCATGCTCGCGGCCGAGCGGGAAGAAATCGACGCCTGTTTTCTGCTCGGTGGCAATCTGCGCGCTTCGAACCCGGACCGGTTCTGGGCGGAGCGGGCGCTCCGGACGATTCCGACGACGATCTCGGTGACCACGAAGCTCAACGAGCACCACGCGCACGCGATCGGGAAAGAGATGATCGTCCTCCCGGCTCTTGCCCGCGACGAGGAGGGGCAGGCGACCACGCAGGAATCGATGTTCAATTTCGTGCGGCTCAGCGAAGGGGGAACCCCGTCCGTGCGCGGCGACATGCGCTCGGAAGTGGAGATCATCGCCTCGATCGCCGAGCGGATCCTCCCGGCGGGAAGGTTCGACTGGAAGGCGATGCGCTCGCACGAGCGGCTCCGAAAGGAGATCGCGGGCGTGGTGCCGGGATTCCAGCGGATTGGAGCGATCGGAGAGGGAGCCGAGTTCCAGATCGAAGGGAGGACCTTCCACGAGCCTCAGTTCGGCACCCCCGACCGGAAGGCGCACTTCGAGGTCACCCCGCTGCCGGCCCCATTCACGGCGGAGGGCGAGCTCCGCCTCATGACGCTCCGCTCGGAGGGACAGTTCAACACGGTCGTGTACGAGGAAGAGGACCCTTACCGGGGGACCGACCGTCGCGACGTCGTGCTGATGGCGAAAGAGGACGCGCGGGATCTCGGCCTCGAGGAAGGGGACCGGGTCCGCGTCGCGACGTCGACCGGAACGATGGACGTCGTCGTCTCCTTCATCGACATCCGCCCGGGCAACATCGCCATGTACTACCCGGAAGCGAATCGGATCGTTCCCCGGATGCTCGACGGCGCCTCGAAAACCCCGGCGTTCAAAAGCGTGGCCGCCAGGGTGACGCGCACGTCATCCTGAGAGGCTGTGAAAGAAACCAGAGGGGCCGCGCTGGTGGAGCTTGCGAGGCGAGATCAAGGAGCGAGGAGGAGGCGATGCGGTGGCATCGTTGACGACGAGCGACGCGGAGATCGCCCGCAACGCGGCCC
>JBHEOL010000040.1:0-7901 GCA_046261635.1 Thermoanaerobaculia bacterium
ACGCCGATATTTTTCCGCCTCGATCCAGGCGCTGCGGTAGCCGGCTACGTTGCCCATCCGGGTCGACGGCGCGCGGTTGCGGCTTCCATAGAGACGGCTCGGGTTCTCACCACAGGCCATCTTCAGTCCGTAAGGCGCGCCGGGAAACTTCATCGCGTAGACATCCCTCGCGGGAACGTTCTTGACCGTGACCGAGCGACCGCCGAACAGGTTGGCCGAGCCGGGCAGGATCTGCATCGAGGTCACGCCGCCTGCGAGGGCCAGAGGGAACTGCGGGTCATGCGGCCATACCGCGTGCTCGGCCCAGACTTCGGCGGTATTCGGATCCGTTGCTTCATTTCCATGCGCGAGTCCCTGCACGCCGGGCGAGGGATAGACGCCCAGGTGCGAGTGGGCGTCGATCACACCGGGTGTGACCCACTTGCCTCCGGCATCGATCACCGTCGCGTTCGCGGGGATGTCGACGCTCAGACCGACCGCGGCGACCTTCCCGTTCTCGAGGAGGATCGATCCGCCCTCGATCCGCGGCCCGGCCGCCGTGAGGATCGTGGCGTTGCGGATCACGACGGGCCCGGAAGGAGTCGGGGCGTAGGTCGAGGCGAACGCGCCGCCGTCGCGCCACGGAAAGGCGACGGTGCTCTGCTCGCCGGCCGGCACCGCGGTTCGTTCCGCTGGTGGGGGGGTTGTCGCACACGCGGCAAGAGCGAGCGCGAGGAGAAGTGGATAGGCAATCGATCGCATGGCGGGACCTCCTGAGCGAGCGAGCTTACCCGAATATGGACCCGAGATCGATGACGGAAAACGAGAGATGAACAATCGGAGGCGACGGCGTGCTCGAACCCTTCGCGGCGAGGAACCGAGCACTCGCCGGCGCACTCGTGATGATATTCCGGCTCTCTGCGTTTCGGACGAACCATCACTGCCTCTCGGCAACCGAGTGAGCCCGGCTTTTCACTGCGGCTCGTAGCAGGCGCCCGGGGCCTGGCTCTTGCAGGGATCAATGGTGACGAACAATCGCTTCGACACTGCCGGAATGAGAGGCACCAACCCATGCTCGAACCACAGAAGGCCTCCAACGCGATCGAGCTCGGCATCCGAGGTCAGTATGCGCACCCCGGGGATCACATCGCCTACTTCTGGATGGACGAAAGCGATTTCCGGGAAGGCGTGAAGTTCCTCGAGGTCGGCCTCCAACAGAGTGACTACTGCGTCGTCTTCGGTTACGAAGAGGCGAATCGCCGCGTGCTCGACGTTCTCCGTCCGAAGTTCGACTCCCATGAGCTCCAGAACGAGTCGCGACTTTCGGTCATCCACGGCGTGTCGTCGGCGGATGCGATGCTCGGCCAGATCGGAGCCGATTTCGAGGCTGCCCTCAAGCGCGGGGCGAAAAGGCTCCGCCTTCTCGGAAACATCGGATGGGGCAGGCCCGACTGGCCGGACGAAAATCAGATTCTCGCGTTCGAAGCTCGCGTGACGGCTGCCGCGAAGCCTCTTCCCGCCGTCATCGTCTGCATGTACGACGTCCGCGCGGTGACAGGGCGCGTCATCTATAAAGGCGCCTTCGAGACCCATCCGCTCACCATCTGCCGGAACGTCCTCCGCGAAAATCCCACCTACGTCCCCCTCGAGGAGTACCTGGCCAGCATAGGGCAGTGAACCGCGCCGGAAGAGTCGAGAGCCGGTCCGGACACCGGCTTTCCGTGCCCGATGGGGCGGTCTTCTATCGGCGGCCGCGTCTGCGCAGGAAGCCGAGAGGCAGCATGGCCGCGAAACGGAGGACGAAGCGTTTTCTTTCCATGAGGACAGCGCCGACGACGGCGGGCCGCCGACAAAGATTTCTCAGATGATTTGCGAGGCTCGAGGAAGGTTGCGAGTCCGCCAGAGAAAGCGACTCTGCTTCTGTAACGAGGGAACCTCCGCGACGCCATTTTCTCTGCGGGCGCCACCCAGGATCACTCCCCGATTCCTTTGACTTGGCCTCTGGCTTCTGGCTTCCTCAAACTGCTGTTTGCGTCCCATGCGGCGGGGTGGGATGGAACCTTCATGCCATGAAAGAAGGGCCCGGAAACGCCCCTTTCTCCCACCTCACCGGGCATCATCCAGGATGCGGACCGACCTCACAAAGCAGACTCGGCCGTTCGACCCACAAGCCTCGCGTTAAAAGTGCGTCATCGGCAGTGCCGTCGGGGGGGAGTATGCGTGTATACTTGCGCCAGCCGGCCTCCGCCGGGCATCGAAAGGGAACGAAAATGAGAAAACAAACCGGCATTGCGGTTCTCCTCGGGATCACCGCACTCCTCTTCAGCTCCTTCCCAGCCCTGGCACAGGACGCACCGGACCTCGGCACGGCCGGGCAGTTCGGCGTTCTCGGAGGATCAGGCGTGACCGGGTCCCCAGACCCCGGGACCATCGTCGTGGGCGACGTCGGTTCTTATCCGACGGCATCGGTCACGGGCTTCCCCCCCTCCAGCGCACCTGGGTTCGAGGTCCATTTGGCCGCTGACGCGATCGTGCAGCAGGCCCGCGCCGACACTGACGCCGCCTACGCCGACCTCGCAGGCCGGCCAGGCGCCGTGCTGCTGGCGGCGGAGCTCGCCGGCGAGACAATCTTCCCGGGCATCTATTCGTTCAGCAGCTCAGCCAATATTGCGGCGAATGGGCTGCTGACCCTCAGTGGTGACGGGATCTTCATCTTCCAGGTGGGCAGCACGCTCACAGCCAACGCCCTGTCCAACGTCATCGTCATCGATGGCGCTGATCCCTGCAACGTCTACTGGCAGATCGGGAGCTCGGCGACCCTCAACGGTGCAACCTTCCTCGGAAACGTCCTGGCGAGTGCGAGCATCTCGGTCGACTCAAACAGCGACGTCTCCGGCAAACTGCTGGCTGGGCCTGAAGGCGCAGTCACGCTAGCGGTTGGAGGAAACACCGTCGGAGGATGCGTCGAATCCGTGACTCCCGCCCCGATCCCGACCCTCGGTTTCTACGGGATGGCCACACTGCTGATTCTGCTCGCCGGCGCGGGACTCTTCCTCGTCGGACGCTTGACCTTCTGATCCACTGCGCCGGCTCCGCGAGGGGCCGGCGCCACTTCCTCGGTCGTGGATCGTGGAACGTCGGCTCAGCCTCCCTCCGCGACGCAACCGGAGAGCTCCAACTTTCTTCGCGATCACCACGGCTGATGAAGCCAAGCCGTGGCCACATTCCGGCCGATCGCGCGCCCCCCGGTTGCCCTTCTCCTCCCCGCGCCGTCACACGCCGCTATGACGCGGACCACACACCGGCGGAAGGGGCTGGCCTACGCTGAGACAGGCGCCGGCGTGCCGGCGCGAGGAGCCCTTCGTGAACGCCCGAACCCCCGTCACCGATCCACCCACCCTTCCCTCGGCATTCGAAGAGATGCGCGACCGCATCCGGACCCAGAACCTCCGGATGATCGACCTCAAGTTCAGCGATCTCTGGGGACGGTGGCATCACGTCACGATCCCGGCGCGCCAGTTCTCGGGCGCGCTGATGCGCGACGGCGTCGGCTTCGATGGATCGAGCGTCGGACTCAAGTCCATCAAGTCGGGCGACATGGTCCTGCTCCCCGATCTCGCGACCGCTTTCCTCGACCCGTTCTACGACGAACCGACGCTCAGCTTCATCTGCTCGGCGTACGAGGCGGACACGAAGGCGCCGTTCGCGAACGATCCGCGGAACGTTGTGCTGCGGGCCGAGGAGTACCTCCGCTCGTCGGGCATCGCGGACGAGAGCATCTGGGGGCCGGAGTACGAGTTCTACGTCTTCGACCGCGTCTCGATCGAGAACGGCGTGAACGTCTCCTCGTACCGCGTCGACAGCTCCGAGGCGGCGTGGAACGGCGCGACGGCGGGGCACGGACATCTGATTCCCCTTCACGGCGGCTACCACGCGATCCCGCCGAAGGACTCGCTGCACAACCTCCGCTCCGAGATCTGTCTCGAGCTCGAGCGCGCCGGGGTCGAGGTGAAGTACCACCACCACGAGGTCGGCGGGCCGGGGCAGTGCGAGATCGAGACGCCGCTCGTCGGGATGCTCCGCGCGGGCGACGCGACGCAGCTCATCAAATACTTCGTCAAGAACCTCGCGGTGCGCCACGGGCAGACGGCGACGTTCATGCCGAAGCCGCTGTACGGGGAAGCCGGCAACGGCATGCACTTCCACCAGATGCTGCGGCGCGGCGGGCGGAACGTCTTCTACGAGCGCGGCGCGTACGGCAGCATGAGCGAGATGGCGCGGCATTACATCGGCGGGATCCTCCGGCACGGGCCGGCGCTCCTCGCGATCACGAACCCGAGCACGAACTCCTATCGCCGCCTCGTCCCCGGCTTCGAGGCGCCCGTCTCCGCGATCTACTCCCTCGGCAACCGCTCGGCGGCGATCCGCATCCCGAAGTATGCCGACCAGGAGGAGACCGCTCGTTTCGAGTTCCGGCCACCCGATGCGACGTGCAACGTCTATCTCGCACTCGCCGCGCAGCTGATGGCCGGGCTCGACGGCATCGCGAAGCGGATCGATCCGACGGTCGAAGGATTCGGCCCCATCGACAAGAACGTGTTCGCGCTGACAGACGAGGAGCGGAGGACGATCCGGAGCCTTCCGACCTCGCTCGCCCAGGCCTGCGATGCGCTCGAGCAGGACCACGACTTCCTCCTCGCCGGCGGGGTCCTCGACGAGGAGATGCTCGCGGATTACATCAAGCATCTGCGCGCCGATGACGCCGCGCTCCGCGAGCGCCCGCATCCGTTCGAGGTGGGTCGCTACTTCGACGCGTGAGCCATCGCGCCCAACCCGGGCGCGCGCGGAGTGCGCGGTGTGGCGCAACGAGAGTCATTTCGCAGGAAAAACGCCTGCAAGGTGGCGACTAGGGCTTGAAATTCGAGACGTTTCCGACGCGCAGCCACCGGCCGCCCCGCTTTTCGTAGAGCTCGATCCAGGCGCTTACGAACTCGACAGCTGCCTCCGTTCCGTCCTCGGCGCGCCGGATCCCTTTCGCCTCGACCTCCACGATGACCCAACCCAGCGTTCCGTCATCGGAAACACGGGCGATGGGCGCGATGCGGTCGCGGTAGAGCTCGAACCGGGTGGAGCTCAGATACGGTCCGAGCCTCGCGCGACGCTCACCGCGAACGGGTCGCGTTACGGCGCCTCGATTCGCGACGACGTAGTCATCCGACTCGTCCGCCAACAGCAGCTCGACGTCCCCATTCCGGTGCGCGAGCATCACCTTCTCATGAAGCGCCAGGATGGCCGTCCGATCGGCTTCCGGCGATGCGGTGGGAATCGATTCCCGGCCGCTCGCGATGCGCCACCGGTTCAGCAGCGCCCTGAATCGCCCGGGATCCGATGGATCGATCTCGCCCGCGGGCATGACCGCTTCGAGCTCGTCGGAAGCGTGCGCGCGAGCCCACGCGCGGAACTCCTCGGTCTTTCCCGCGGGACGATCGCCCACGCCGCGGATCAGAAGCCCTTCGATCCTTCCCGCTTCGTCGAAGAAGTAGGTGACCTCGTTGAGGAGCGATCCCCGCTCGAGAAGACGGTAGTAATCGTTCGATTCACGGATGACGACGCTCACCGCCCGCTCTTGCCCGCGCCAGCCGACGATCTCTTTGGTTGAATGAAAGTGCTCGTCCCACGCGGCCCACGGACCGGCGACCCCGACCGCCCAGGGGGCACCTTCGCCTTCCCGCTTTTCCCACCATCGCCTGGGCTCGGCCGACATCATCGCCCGCGCCGCTTCGAGCTCCCCCGATTCCAGCAGCGAGCGAAAGAGCTGCGCGCGCTCGACGAGCGCATCCGCCGCCGTCGCCGGCAAGGCGAGGAGAAGAACCAGAAGTGCGATTCTCATCAGATGAGCATTCTGCCGTCGCTTCCGCTCGCCGGGGGTGACGTTTCCGTCACGCCCGCCGGAGATTTCCTCCCGAGAGGGTTTCTCATTCTGCGGCTTCGGCCCCTTTTTCAGCGCTTCTTCTCGATCGCGGCGTTCGCGACTTCGGCGAGGGCAGCCGAAAGGAGCGCGTTGAGCTCCGCCGTCCGCCTGGTCAGCGTCGCCAGCTCCGCCGCGTCGGCCGCCGCGACTTCCGCTACCACGCCGATCGGCGCGCGCAGATCCTCGCGAAGCTTCATCAGGTTCGTATCCATCGAGCTCGCCTTCGCCGGCCGGATCCGGTCTTCCGCGTCGAGGATGGCCTGCTGAACGCGCTGCGAAGCCAGAGGCCGTGACCGCGCCAGCCGCTTCGCCTCCCCCACCTTCTGGTCCGCGATCGCCACCGCTTTGTTCGTCTGCCAATCGTCGAGCGCGCGCACGGCGTCACGAAGCAGGTTGAGCACGGTCGCATGCTTCTGCGCCTGTCCCGCGACTTCGGGGGCCAGCTCCTGAATCGCCCGCAGATGCATCTCCAGACTTCTCGATGACGGGGACTGGGCCTGCGCGAGGAGCGGAACGAGAACGAGGGCGATCAGCGCGAATCGTGGCATGAGGCGTCTCCTTCGTCTCTAAGACGCCGGGCCCGGGATCGGGGTTCGTCTGCGGCATATTCTTGCGCGCCGCGCAGACTGTTGGTTGCTTCGCGGGTGTGCTCGCCTTCAGGCTGGAGGCGGAGGAAAAGATCCTCCGCCACTTCCGCCGCCACAGGGGTCACGTCTTCGATGTTCGATTGCTTTCCATTCCGAGGGGGTTGGGGGCTGGATACCTCCTCGGATTGGAAACGGTGGAGGCGAAATCGAACATCGTAGGTGTGACCCCAATCCGGTGAATCCGGTGGACTGAGCGGGCCGTACCGGTTCGAAGAACGAAGATCCAAAGGCGTTCGGGGGTGTGTATTCTTCTTCCATGAAATCCTATTTCTTCGCGCTCCTCTCCGTGTTCGCCGTTTCCCTTCTCGCCTCGGACTCGGGCCCGGCCAAAGTCGGGTTCGACGCGGAGCTCGCGCAGCGACTCGGCGCCGATGAGCGCGGGATGAAAATGTACGTCCTCTGCATCCTCAAGACCGGTCCGAAGGATAGCGAGATCCAGGGGGAGAAGCGGAAGGAGATCTTCGCGGGACACTTCGCGAACATCACTCGGCTTGCCGAGGAAGGAAAGCTGGCCGTGGCCGGCCCGTTCGGAAAGAACGACAAGTCGTACCGCGGCCTCTATATCTTCAACGTGGCGACTGTCGAGGAAGCCGAGAAACTGGTCGTCCTCGACCCGGCGGTGGAAGCGGGAGTCTTCGTGTCTGAGCTCACGCCGTGGTACGGCTCGGCCGCCCTCATGGTCGTGAGCGAAGCCCACGAGAAGATCGAGAAGCCGAAGGAATGAGACGCGAAAGGTGGCGGAGGATCCTTTCCTCCGCTCGCAGGGGGGTCACGCTCGCACGGGGGGTCACATCTACGATGTTCGATTGCTTTCCAATCCGAGGAGGTTTGGGGCCGCACACCTCCTCGGATTGGAAAGAATCGCGGAGAAATCGAACATCGTAGATGTGACCCCGATTCGGGTGGACTGCGCGGCGCAGGGGCCTTCACTTCTGGCTTCTGGCTCCTGGCTTCTGGCTTCCGGTTTCTGGCTCGCTCCCTCCCCGATCGCCGCCATCCGCCGCCGTCTCGAGGATCTCGATGACCCTTACGACCACCTCGGCCAGCACGAACGGCTTGCCGATAAAGCTGCTCGCTCCGGCCTCGACCGCGGCCTTGGCCTGGGTCGGATCGGCCGACATCACCAGGATCGAGACCGGATGCGCCGCGGCGATCTTCTGCAGCTCCTCCATCACCTCGTACCCATCCATCTCCGGCATCTGGAGATCGAGCACGATCAGCGCGTAGTGGTTCTTCATGTGCAGAGCCACGACCTCGCGCGGGTCGCCCGTCGAGGAGACCTCGACGAATCCCCCCCGCTTGAG
>JBHEOL010000062.1:0-2600 GCA_046261635.1 Thermoanaerobaculia bacterium
AGCTGTGGCGGGGCCTATCTTGCCGCTTGGTCGAGGGCGGCTTTGTGAGAGGCTGATTGCGTCGGCCTCCAGGGCTCAGGTCGACGCCCCTCATCTCTCGTCCCGCGGTCGGGCGATCACGAAAGCCGGGACGCGGTCGCCTCTCATGGAAATCTCAGAACCCTCGAGGTGCATCTGCGCCGAGGGACCGCCGTCGAAGAGCATGGCGTCGAGGCATCCGAGGCCGCCGTCGTCTTCGGGAAGCGCGGCGATTTCGACCATCTCGTGGACGTCGTAGAAGCTCATCGGGCCCGTGACGAAGAAGATGACGCGTCGATCGCGTGGGAGGCAGACCCCGCTGCGAAGCGAGGGAGTCGCCTGCGCGACTTCATTCCTCCGGCCGCGGACGACGATCCTCGGCCCGGCCTGGACGGCCATCCTCGCGTCACCCTCTACCGGCTCCCACTCCATCGGGAGAACGATCGCGGGCGTTCCGTCGCCGGTGACGTAGAAGATCGACTGCCAACTGACCGGATGAGGTCTCTGCACGCGCTCTCCGGCCGAGACGATCACGCCGAGAGTCCTCCGCTCGGGATCGAAGAAGTTGGCGTTGATGGCGAAGCGGGCGCCGCTCTCCCTGGCTGCAACCGGGGCGGTCGTGGGATCGACACGGACGGCGTCGAGGATCCACAGGCGAGGATCGATCTCGACGAGGTGCAGGCCGATCCGGTCGTCATCGCAATGACTGCGGTGTCGAAGCCCGGGCTCGAGCTCCCGCCACTCGAGGGTGCATGCCGAATCGGAAGATGATGGGTTCGCGGCGGCGGAGGAGGACGGGGAATCGTTGTCGAGTCGATCGCCACGCTCCTCAGGCGCAATGCAGCCGCTGAGAATGATAAGGAAGAGGATCGCGGCAGCGGGCTTCAGCATGCCTGGAGTTCACGCAACGGGCGTGCCTCGGGCCTGGGCCGGATTTTCCGGCGGCCGCGTAAGATTGCATCATGAGGCTGTCGTGAAGATATTCGTTGATGCTGACGCCTGTCCGGTGAAGCAGGAGGTGTACCGCGTCGCGGGCCGCCATCGGGCGGAAGTGGTGGTCGTTTCAAACTCACCACTCAACGTTCCCGCCGATCCACTCGTCAAATCCGTCCTCGTCCGCGAGGGGATCGATGTAGCGGATGACTGGATCGTCGATCATCTGGTCGAGGACGACATCGTCGTCACCGGGGACATCCCGCTCGCCGCACGATCGCTGAAAAAGGGCGCGTATGCACTCGGTTTCGGCGGGCGACCTTTCACTCTCGACAACATCGGCGACGCGCTCGCCACTCGCGACCTGCTCGCCGGGCTGCGGGAGCAGGGGGAGAGCAGCAGCGGGCCTGCTCCGTTCCAAAAGCAGGACCGCTCGCGCTTCCTTCAGGGATTGGAACGACTGATCCAGCAGGTCCGGCGAAGAGGTGCGGAGCAGGCCTAGACCAATCGCCGCGGGAATCGCGCCTTCAGCCGCAGATCGAGCTACGCCCCCGGCCCCTATCTCGTCTGATACCCGATACATCGCGTCTCGATGCGATCGGATTCCTTCGCCGGCTCTTTCGGGATAGCAGGGCAAATCTCCGGCCACTGCGTGCGGGCGCTCAGGCGCTTCTCGGCCGGACTTTCGCGATCACTTCGTTGCCGGGGTCGATGTACTCGAGCGAGTCGAAGCTGAAGCGGCACGCCACGGCGATGCCGCGGCCGTGCGTGTCGAAGGCGCGGGAAGGATCGATGTCCAGGAAGCGGTGCCAGTCGAAGCCTTCACCCTCGTCCGTGATCGTGAACTGCGACTCCTCGCCCGTTCTAGCGTAGTGGACTGTTACCCGCTTGTCCGCATTTTCGGGGAGAGCCAGGCGCCGTTCGATTTCCGCGGTCCATTCGTCCCGGTCCTTGAGCTCACTCTTCTCCTCGTATGTGATCCCGAGGTTCCCGTGCTCGACCGCATTGAGGAGGAGCTCGGTGAGTCCGATGACGGCGGAAAAGGGGTCGGGACAGACGTTGGCGAGAATCGCCCCGACCGCCTTCGCCTCGTCGATCGTCCGGATCGTGAACTGCGCATGGTCGAGCAGACGGAGCGTCTTCAAACCCTGCCGCAGGCGCGACTGGACCTCCCGGTATTCGGCGTAGTCGCTGGCGGCCGCGCGGACGATCTCGAGGAGCATCTCGGGGTCGTACGGTTTGGTGAGGTAGTAATAGGCCCCGGCGCGGATGCCTTCGAGGATCTCCTCCGGTGCGATCGAGGCGGTTTGAAGAATGACGGGCAGCATCCGAAGACGGGAGTCCGCCTTGATCCGTTGCAGGAGGGCGATGCCGTTGAGGCCAGGAATCGAACGGTCGAGCAGCACGACGTCGAACGGTTCGCTGGAGATCAGCTCCCATGCCTCGATCCCGTCGGAAGCCATTCGGGGAGAGTACCCAGCGCGACCGAGATGGAGAGCCAGAAGCTTGCGGTCCACGGCGCCGTCCTCGACGACGAGAAGGCGTGTTTCTGATTCGCTCACCGACATGGGACGCGCTGATGATACGCCTCCGGCGCGACGGGTCATGAAAAGGAATGTGCGGCGTACGCCCGTTGGGGATGCGCGAAC
>JBHEOL010000066.1:0-3730 GCA_046261635.1 Thermoanaerobaculia bacterium
GCGACGATCAACATGGACGGAACCGCTCTCTATCAGGGCGTCGCGACGGTCTTCATTGCCCAGGTCTACGCGCACTCGCTCGGGTTCGACGAGCTGCTGACGATCGTGCTGACCGCGACGCTTGCTTCCATCGGCGCCGCGGGAGTGCCCAGCGCCGGAATCATCACGCTGATCCTCGTCCTCAACTCGGTCGGCCTCGCCGGCGAGGCCGGCGCCGGCATCGCCCTGATCCTCGGAGTCGACCGGATCCTCGACATGATGCGCACGGCCGTCAACGTGACCGGAGATCTCTCCTGCGCCGCATTCATCGCCCGCTCCGAGGGAGAAACCCTCACCCCGAATCCGGTCGATCACCCGATCGCGCTGGGGGACCCGAAGTAAAGACAAGGCAGAAGGCAGAAGGCAGGAGGCAGAAGTAAGAGCAACAGCAAGAGCGGCCGAAAAGAGGGGTCTTGCTTTTGACTTTACTTCTGCCTTCTGCCTTCTGCCTTCTGACTTGTCTTCCCCGCCGTTCTCCCCTATTCTTCCCCTCCCGGGGGAATGCCCCTTTGGGCCTCCGCGTTGACATCGGACCGGAAGCGATCTTTGGCTGCATTTACAGGCGCTTAGCTCAGTTGGTAGAGCATCACCTTCACACGGTGGGGGTCAGCGGTTCGAGTCCGCTAGCGCCTACCAAACCCATAGACCCCTAGCTCAGCTGGTTAGAGCGCCACCTTGACACGGTGGAGGTCAGCGGTTCGAGTCCGCTGGGGTCTACCACTCCCCCGATCTACCCAACGCTGCCCCAACAAGGAGCAGCGTTTTTCTTTGCCCCGAGGTACGCGGAGACAGGGAGATTCGTTGCTAAACCGGGTTTCAAGACATATCTTGAATCATCATGACCACTCGAAAGATCAGCTCGATCGTCGAGGAGGCCGCCTGGGACGACCTCCGCGCCGTCGCCGAAGAATCGAATCAGAGCATTTCCGGGGTTCTGACCGAGGCGATCCGGGAGTACGTGCAGCGGCGGAGGATTCGTCCCGATGTGCTCAGGCACCTCGACGACAGCATTGCGGACAATGAGGAGCTCGGACGGCTCCTCGCGCGGTGAGCACGGTCGCGTTCCTCACTGTCGAGGAGGTGCTCGCAATTCATCAGCGCCTGATCGAGAAGTTCGGCGGACCGGCCGGCATCCGCGACCCGGGGCTTCTCGAGAGCGCGCTCTATCGCCCCCGGACCGGCTACTACCGCGACATCGCCGAGATGGCAGCCGCGCTTTTCGAGTCACTCCTCATGAATCACCCCTTCATCGACGGTAACAAGCGCGTCGCCTTCTTTGCCACGGATGTCTTCCTCCGATTGAACGGGTGGAGAATCCAGGTAGAAGCCGAAGCCGCGCATCGCGATCTCATCGGAATGCTGGAACGAGGGGAGTGCGACTTCGCGCATCTCCTTCCATGGTTGCGCAGCCACCTGCGGAAGCGGTCGTCATGATCGACGAATCCGGCGCGAACCCCATGCGCACCACCGGAGACGGAGAGCCAGGACCACCACCGCGGCGCCTGCGCCTCCCGCGCGCTCTCCTCATCGCCGCGCTGCTGCTTCACATTCTCCCGTTCGCCGTCCGCCCCGCACTGATCGGCGGCGACGAGCCGCACTACGCACTGATGGCTCACTCGATCGCGACGGACTTCGATCTCGCTCTCGACGACGACTATCAGGCGGTCGAGGAAGGCTCTCCGGCCGCCGGACGGAAACGGCGCGGCGAACGACTCGACCGCCACCTGCGCGAGGCGAACGGCCGGCGCGTCTTCTCGCATCCCCTCGGCCTTCCGCTTCTCGCGGCACCTCTTCTCGCGATCCAGCAGGCGATCGCGCCCGGCAGCGCGCCCGACATCCCCCTCGGTCTCCTCACGCTCGCCGTCACTTTCGCCGCGCTCGTTTCGGCCGCAAAACTGCTCTGGGGCGTCACCGGGAGCATTCGCGACACATCGCTCCTTCTCTTCGCGACCTACTTCGCCTCGCCGATGTGGTTCTACAGCCGCACGTTCTTCACCGAGCCGTACATCTGGGCGTGGAGCGTCCTGGCGATCACATCGATGGCGCGACGGCGATTCGGCCTCGCCTCTCTATTTCTCGCGCTCGCGCTTGCGATGAAGGAGACGGCGCTCCTGATCGTCCTTCCGCTGATCGTCGCGGGCGGATTTCTCTTCGGATTCCGCGCACTTCTGATGCTCACCGCGGGACCGGTGGTCTTTGCGGCACTGTTCGCGCTGAAGAATCTGATGACGGTCGGCAATCCCCTCACGACCTTTCAGCCGTATCAGATCGGCGATTTCCTGAGGGGTTCCGTCGAGCTCACCGTCGGCGCCAATCGCGGCCTCCTGTGGTTTGCGCCTCTCCTCGCGCTGGCAGTCGGAGGGTGGGTTCTCCGACGCGATGCCAGTGCAAACCGCGTCGCCGGATGGACGAGCGCCGCGATCTTCGCTTCCTGGTTTCTGGTCACCGCCGCCTGGGCCGACCCCGGCGGCGGATCGTCGTACGGACCGCGGCTTCTCGTTCCCGCTCTGCCGGCGCTGCTGATCCCGCTTCAGCGGTTCACATCCCATTTCGAGCGGCGCCCCTGGCAGATTCTCGCCTTCGGGATCGCTCTCGCGGGTTTCGTCGTCAACTGGTGCGCAGCCGTGGATCCCTTCACCGCTTTGTGGGGCCCGTCGGCGATCGAGCTCGTCCGGAAGAACGCGATACCAGCTGCGGGGGGCGCGATCCTCGGAGCGGCGATCCTGATCGCGCTCATGCGGATCCCTCCGGGGATCGACGGCCGTTCCGCTGTTTCACAGCCACGGTCAGCCTGAGGCTATACTCGCCCGCGATGCTCCTCCCGAGCCGTGATGCCCGCATCGCCGCGGGGGTCTTCGTGCTGGCGCTGGTCCCTTTCGTCTGGTTCTACGGCGGCGCGGGATGGAACCAGGACGCCCATTTCGACCTGACGCGCGCTCTCGTCGAGCGCGGCACGCTCCATATCGACGGCTACGAGGCGAACACCGGCGATGTCTCCACCGGCAGAGACGGTCACGTCTACATCAACAAGGCTCCGGGCGTGTCCTTTCTCGCCGCCATTCCGTATGCGTTCGTCCGCGGCGGTGAAGCCCTCTTCAGGATGCCTCTGACCGAAGAGCTCAGCAGCACGAATATCCGGATCGTCACGGCCATCACCTGCGGCATCCCGGGCGCGGCGATCGGCTCGCTCCTCTTTCTCTACGGGCGCCGCCGGGCGGGAGCGGCGACGGACCACGCAATCCTCGTCGCCGTCTCGATCCTCTTCGGCACGATCGTCTTCGCCTACTCGACGATGCTCTTCGCGCACGTTCCCGCGGCGCTCTTTCTGCTTCTCGCGTTCCTTCTCATCCCGGATCGTCCTCTCGCCGCCGGCATCGCGGCCGGGATCGCGACGACCTGCTTCTATGTCTGCGCGATCGCGGTGCCTGTGCTCGCCGTTCTCGCGTTCAGGCGCTCCTCACGATCGGCCATGCGCTTTCTCGCCGGTGGGTTCCCCTTCGCGCTGCTCCTCGGCCTCTACCACTGGATCTGCTTCGGCTCCCCGTTCCGGACGGCGGTGGAGGCGAGCACCTTCACTCATGAGGGGCTGCTGTTCGGAGTCCTGCGGCTCCCGAGCCTCGAGGCGCTCGAAGGACTCACGGTCTCCCCCTACCGCGGCCTCTTCTTCGCCTCTCCCGTTCTCCTCTTCGCC
>JBHEOL010000223.1:0-5996 GCA_046261635.1 Thermoanaerobaculia bacterium
CCGCATGGAGCGTAACGCGGCGGACGAAGGAAATCGGTATCCGCATGGCCCTGGGAGCGGGAAGGAAGGAGATCTTTCAGCAGCTTCTCCGCGAAGGGTTGGTGGTCGCGGCGCTGGGCGTGGTGCTCGGGCTGGCGCTCGCGGTTCCCCTCGTGCTCGCGATGCGGTCGATGCTCTTCGGCGTCGAGCCGGGCGACCCGCAAGTCGCAGCATCGGTGGCCGCGATCCTTCTCGTCAGCGTTCTGACCGCAGTCGCCCTCCCCGCTCATCGCGCGACACGAGTCGACCCGAACGTGGCTTTGCGAGAAGAATGAGCGTTACGATCGAATCACGACTCCCTCCTCGCGCCTGACGCCAGACCGCGAGGAGACAGAAAAACACCCGGACCATCTGCACCCACCATCACCGACGAACTTCACATGAATGGACGACACGATGACCCTACCCGCGATCACGCTCCGCAATATCGAAAAATCCTATCCCTACAAAGGCGGTCAGACCTGGGTGCTACGCCAGATCTCACTCGATGTCCAGGAGGGGGAGTTCGTGTCGATCATGGGACCCTCCGGCTCGGGGAAGTCGACACTCCTCCACATCCTCGGCATGTTCGACAGCGAGTTCAACGGTGAGTACACGCTGTTCGATCAGGCGATCCACTCGCTCAAGCCGAAGCAGATTCTCGACGTGCGGAAGCGGAACATCGGGTTCGTCTTTCAGAGCTATCACCTGCTCGACGACCTGACCGTCTACGAGAATCTCGAAGCCCCGCTCTCCTATCGCGACATGAAGCGCGTTGAGCGCGAGGCCGTGGTGTGCGAGGCGCTCGACCGCTTCCAGATCGTCGGAAAGAAGGATCTCTACCCCTCGCAGCTGTCGGGTGGGCAGCAGCAGCTGGTCGCCGTCGCGCGGGCGATCGTGGCCGGACCGAGCGTGATTCTCGCCGACGAGCCGACGGGAAACCTTCACTCGGATCAGGGGCGGGAGATCATGGAGCTGTTCGAGCGGCTCAATCAGGAGGGAACCACGATCATCCAGGTCACGCATTCGGACGTGAACGCGGGGTACGGCCACCGGACGATCCAGCTCGAGGACGGATGGGTCGTCGGCGAAACGCGGCGCTCTGCTGCGTCCGCGGGTCAGGCACCGCTACAATGACGAGGATGGAACGCACCCTGCCGCGGGAACCGGTCAAGGCGGAGAGCGCCGGCAACCCCGATCCGCGGATCCTGATCGCGGACGATCAGCTCGGCGTGATCGAAGCCCTTCGGCTCTTCCTCAAGGGCCAGGGATATCAGATCGAAACCGCCAACTCGCCTGTCGCCGTACTTCAGGCGGTCGAAGCGCGGGCGTTCGACGTGCTGCTGATCGATCTCAACTACACGCGCGACACGACCTCGGGGAGAGAGGGGCTCGACCTTCTCGCCCAGCTTCACGGGTGGGACAGCACCCTCCCGATCGTCGTGATGACGGCCTGGGCTTCGATCGAGCTGGTCGTCGAGGCGATGCAGGAAGGGGCGCGCGACTTCGTCCAGAAACCGTGGGACAACGCGCGGCTCCTCACGATCCTGCGCAACCAGGTGGACCTCGGGCGGGCGCTGCGCAAGGGACAGCGGCTCGAGACGGAGAACCGCCTGCTTCGCGGCGATGGCCCGAGCCTGATCGCCCAGTCCGCCGCCATGAGACCGGTCCTCGAGATCATCGAGCGCGTCGGCCCCTCCGACGCCAACATTCTGATCCGCGGCGAGAACGGCACGGGAAAGGGCGTCGTGGCTCAGGCCATCCACGCGATCTCCCGCCGCGCATCCCGTCCGATGGTCGCGGTCAACATCGGCGGGCTCTCGGAAGGCGTCTTCGAGAGCGAGCTGTTCGGCCACGTCCGCGGCGCGTTCACCGATGCGAAATCGGACCGCGTCGGCCGATTCGAGCTCGCCGAGGGAGGAACGCTCTTTCTCGACGAGATCGCGAATCTCACGATGCAGCAACAGGCCAAGCTGCTCCGCGTTCTCGAGATGGGCGAGTACGAGCGCGTCGGATCCTCGCAGACCCGGAAGGCTGATTTCCGCCTGCTCTCCGCCACGAACGCGCCGCTCGAACAGGAAGTCGAGAACGGCCGGTTCCGTCAGGACCTCCTCTTCAGGCTCAATACGGTCGAGATCCGGATCCCTCCCATTCGCGACCGGCGCGACGATATCCCCGCGCTCGCCGGCCATTTCCTTCAGCAGCATGCGATGCGATACCGGAAGTCGATCGAGGGATTCGAGGACGGGGCGATGAAACAGCTCCTCCAGCACGCATGGCCGGGGAACGTCCGGGAGCTCGATCACGCGATCGAGCGAGCCGTCCTGATGTCGACCGCTTCCATGATCCGATCGTCGGATCTCGGCCTTCAGGTGCCGGCCGATTCCACGACCAGGATCGAGGAGATGAGCCTGGAGGATGTCGAGGCGCTTCTGATCAAGAAGTCCCTCGTCCGGTACGACGGAAACGTGAGCCGCGCGGCAGAAGCGCTCGGGTTGAGCCGGAGTGCGCTCTACCGCCGCCTGCAGCGATACGGCCTATGAGCCCCGCGGGGAGGAACCGCCGGAAGCGGATCGGATACGAGCGGCGCATCCTCCTCGCAGCGACCCTGGTTGCCCTCCCGCCCGTCGCGGCGGCGCTGCTTCTCGCCTGGCTCGGCCCGTTCAGCAGGCAGCTCCAATGGTCGGTCACCGCACTGATCGCGGGAGCCCTGACCGTCGCCCTCCTCGCACTGCACGAGCAACTCGTCCACCCCCTCCGAACGCTGTCGAACATGCTGGCGGCCCTGCGCGAAGAGGACTACTCGATCCGCAGCCGCACCGCGGGAGGGTCGGACGCTCTCGCCGAGGTGATGTTCGAGGTCAATGAGCTCAGCGCGATGCTCAAGGAGCGGCGCCTCGACGCGATGGAGGCGACCGCCCTCGTCTCCGCCGTGATCTCGGAGATCGACGCCGCGATCTTCGTCTTCGACGGAAGCGAGCGCTTGAAGCTGGTCAACCGCGCTGGAGAGCGCCTCCTCGACCGCACCTCGGAGCGCCTCATCGGCCTCGAGGCAGAGGAGGTCGGCCTCGTCGATCTCCTCCGCGGCGCGCCGGCTGGCATGGTCGATCGCTCTTTCCCCGGAGGAAGCGGGCGGTTCGGCTATCGGACGTCCCAGGTCCGCGAGAAGGGCCTCCCGCACAGGCTGCTCGTCATGGCTGATCTGAGCCGCGCGCTGCGCGAGGAGGAACGGCAGGCGTGGCAGCGGCTCGTCCGCGTCATCGGGCACGAGCTGAACAATTCACTCGCCCCGATCAAGTCGATCTCCGAGAGCCTCGAGGGCGTCATCTCCCGAGACCCGCTCCCCGAGGACTGGCGCGACGACGTGAGCCGCGGACTCGGTGTCATCGCATCACGGTCCGATGCGCTCACGCGATTCATGAACGCCTACGCGACGCTGACGCGGCTCCCCCCTCCCAACCGCACGCTCACCGACCTCGGCGCTCTCATCGAGCGCGTCGTCACTCTCGAGAGACGTCTCCCCGTCCGGGTCGGCCAGGGTCCATCGATGCGGGTTCGCGTCGATGCCGCCCAGATCGAACAGCTCCTCATCAACCTGCTCAAGAACGCCGCCGACGCGGCGCTCGAGACTTCGGGCGAGGTCGAGATCACGTGGCGCCGCCGCCCGGGACAAGTCGAGATCTCGATTCTCGACGAAGGAGGGGGGATCGCCGGAGGAACCAACCTCTTCGTTCCCTTCTACACGACCAAGCCGGGGGGAACGGGGATCGGCCTCGTCCTGAGCCGTCAGATCGCCGAGGCCCACGGCGGCACGCTGACCCTGGAGAACCGCGAAGACCGGAGCGGGTGCGAGGCGGTGCTGAGATTGCCGTTGTAGGGGGCGAGGGGCCAGAGGCTAGGGCAAGGCAGAAGTCAGAAGGCAGAAGTAAAGTCAAAGGCAAAACAGATCCGGAGGGCCGTACCTTTGTTTTTGCCTTTACTTCTGCCTTCTGCCTTCTGCCTTGCCTTACAATCCCGGCATGCTGAAACCACGCGAGCACGTTCCTGCGCTGATCATCGGGACGGGGATCGCCGGGCTGACGGCGGCGCTGGTGCTGGCGCAGAGCGGCACCGAGGTGCTGCTGGTGACGAAGGCGTCTGATCCGGCGGACTGCAACACGTTCTGGGCGCAGGGAGGGATCATCTACCAGGGTGAAGGGGACACGACGGCGAAGTTGGTCGACGACATCATCCGGGCGGGGGCTGGTCTCTGCAATGACGACGCGGTGCGGTTTCTTGCGGCCGAGGGGCCGCGAGTCGTCGAGAAGGTGCTGCTCGACGAGGTTCATGTCCCCTTCTCGACGACGGGAGACGGCGAGCTCGATCTGACGCAGGAGGGGGCGCACTCGGTTTCGCGGATCATCCACGCGGGCGACTCGACCGGGCGCGCGATCGAGATCGCGATGCTGAACCGGGTCCGCAACGAGCCGCGAATCCGGCTGCTGACGGACATGACGGCGACCGACCTGCTGACCACGCAGCACCATCCCGCGGACATCCAGGTCCGGTACGGGCTCGAGAATGAGTGCGTCGGCGCGTACCTGCTCGACAACCGGACGAATCAGGTCCATACCGTCTTCGCCGACTACACCATCCTCGCGACCGGGGGGATCGGACGGGTCTATCTGCACACGACGAACACGCGCCACTCGATCGGCGACGGCGTCGTGATGGCGCACCGCGCCGGCGCAAAGATCATGAACGCCGAGTACGTGCAGTTCCACCCGACCGCGCTCGCGCAGAAGGCCGAGAATCACTTCCTCATCTCCGAGGCGCTCCGGGGAGAGGGAGCGCGCCTGATGAATCAGAAGGGTGAGTACTTCATGGACAAGTACGCTCCCGAGCTGAAGGATCTGGCGCCGCGCGACATCGTCACGAGAGCGATCGTCGAGGAGATGACGGCGCGGAAGGAAACGCACGTCTTTCTCGATCTCGCGCATTTCTACGATGGTGAGGAACCGATCGCGGAACGCTTTCCGACGATCTCGGCCGAGTGCGCCACGATGGGGATCGACATCGCGCGCGACCCGATCCCGGTCGTTCCGGCCGCGCATTACTTCTGCGGCGGCATTCTCGTGAACACGTTCGGAGAGTCGACCATCCGCCGCCTCTACGCGATCGGAGAGACTTCCTGCAGCGGCGTGCACGGCGCGAATCGCCTCGCGTCGACCTCGCTGCTCGAAGGGCTGACGTGGGGCTATTACGCGGCGATCTCGATCGGCGAAAAGCTCGCGACCCCCACGGCGACTCCGGCGGGAACGTCGAGCGGAGCGCCCGCGGTGCGGCGCGCCTACTCATCGCGCGAGACCGGGATCGGCCCGCTCCCGACCGCCTTTCTTTCCTCGATCCCCGACTGGCAGCCGCCCGGCACGGAGGAGATGGAGGATCCCGCCCTCATTCTCCAGGACTGGACCACGATCCAGCACACGATGTGGAACTACGTCGGCATCGTCCGCACCTATGAGCGGCTCGAGCGCGCGGCAGCCGACATGAGCGAGCTCGGGCACCGCCTCACCCGCTACTACCACCAGGCGCGCATCTCGAAGGAGATCATCGAGCTGTTCCACGGCCAGAACATGGCGACGATCGTCGCGAACGCGGCGATCCGGAACCCGGTGAGCCGGGGGGCGCATTTCAGGAAGGACTGAGAAGCAAGGCAGAAGGCAGAAGGCAGAAGGCAGAAGGCAGAAGTAAAGTCAAAAGCAAGACAACAACAGAGGCACAGTTGAGTTGCCGTTGGTTTTGACTTTACTTCTGCCTTCTGCCTTCTGACTTCTGACTTTCTAGAACAGCTTTCCCCCACCTCCCCCACCCTGGAAGGACTGAGAAGCAAGGCAGAAGGCAGAAGGCAGAAGGCAGAAGTAAAGTCAAAACCAACGGCAACTCAACTGTGCCTCTGTTGTTGTCTTGCTTTTGACTTTACTTCTGCCTTCTGCCTT
>JBHEOL010000079.1:0-14162 GCA_046261635.1 Thermoanaerobaculia bacterium
GGCTGAAGCCTCCGCCACTGGAACCGGAGCACACGGAGTGGAAGTGATCGGGATCCCTAGCCCCTAATCACTAGCCCGGCCAGAACAGAAGGATCGTGACACCCGACGCAGCGGTGATCGCCGCGGCGAGCCCGACGATCCTCAGCATTCTGCGGCTTCCGATCGTTGCGACGATGGCAGTTTTGAATGCGAGGTTGGAGAGCGTCGCGACGACGATGAGTCGCCAGGCGGTCGGCGGTTCGATCTCCCCGATCTCGGTGAGGCTCGCGGTGCTGAGCGTGATCGCGTCGACATCGGTCAGCCCCGAGATCAGGGAGACGACGTACATGCCTCGATCGCCGAACCATGTCCGCGCCGCCGCGACGCCGACGAGAACGACGGCATAGAGCGCGGCGAACAGAAGGGCTGGCTTGAGCTCGGCCGGGTTTTCCGGGTCCGGCAGCTCCGGATCGTCATGCCGGATGCGCCACCAGAAGAGCAGCGCGATCGCCGCCTGCACCAGGAGCAGGATCAAGACCGGACCGGCGGCGATGGAGAACAGGCTCCTCCCGACGAGCCAGATCTCGATCATGACGCGCACCATCACGACCGAGTTCGCAATGAGGACGACCACGGCAGCGAGCCTCGCCCCGTCCGGGTTCTGGCGGCTTCTCCGCGCGTAACTGACGGTGGTGGCCGTGCTGGAGATGATGCCGCCGAGCAGGCCGCCGAGAAGCACGCCGGACTTCGGCCCGAAGAAGCGGTAGACGATGTACCCGCCGAGGCTGATGCCGACGATCAGAACCACGAGAAACCAGATCGCGCGGAGATTCAGGACATTGAACGGGCCGAAGGGCTCGTCGGGAAGGATCGGAAGGATCACCAGGGCGATGAGGGCGAACCTCATGATGGCCGTCAGGTCATCCTGGTCGAGCCGCTCCGTGAGGCCCTGGAGAGTCTCCTTCGCCTGGAGAAGAACCGCAACGCCTCCGCCGACCGCGACCGCGACTTCGCGCGGGCCGAGCACGAGCCATGCTCCGACCAGAAACATCACGAGCATGGCCACCTCGGTCGTCAGCCCGCCGTCGGAGACCTTCCTCTCGATCAGATGGAGGTTGCCGACGACGATCAGGGCCGCCATGGCGAGGATGGAGGCTCCGAGAATCCAGCCGCCGAGCGTGATCGAGAGGTAGCCCGCCAGGGCTCCCCAGATCGTGATCAGGGGGAAGGTGCGAAGGCCGGCCAGCTCCCGTTTCGTCTTCTCGCGCTGAAGGCCGACGAGAAGGCCGAGCCCCAGAGCGATCCCCAGGCTGATGAATAACTCGGACAGTTCCATCGCGCTGGTCCGGGATTATGAACGATTCGCCGGGGCGGTTCAGCGATTTCGCAGCCGATCAGCTGGCGCCAGCGCCGGAACGCGGGCGCTGGCGAGTGACGTTGTCGATTCGCAGCACCAGGACTTCAGGTGCAACGGGCTTCCTGAGCAGGTCGGCCGCGCCGAGCGAGAGAGCTTCCGCCTCGAGATCCTCGTCGAGATCGGTGGCGAGAAGAATGACCGGAATGTGCGGCCGCTTCTGTCGCAGCGCGCGAAGGGCATCGAGCCCGCCGAGCATCGGAAGGTTGAAATCGAGGATGACGAGATCGACCCCGCCGGCGCCGAGCTCGAGAAAGAGCGTCGCGCCGTCCTCGGCGGTCCGAACTTCGTAGTCGGCCGCGCGGAGCGCGCGGGACCACTGCGCCCGCTTGTCGGCGTCGGCGTCGGCGAGAATCACCGATCGGCCGCTCGAGAGAATTGCAGCCGGGGGAGTTCCGCCGTAGAGCCGGGTGAGGGTGTTGCGGACTTCGACCTGCTGGGGATCGATGGCCAGAAGGCGCGTCGCGAGCTGGATGGCCTCGTCGGCGCGCCCCTCCGACTCCGAGACGTGCAACAGTGCGCCGAGCGTGCGGCCCATCGCATGAGCGAGCCGTTTCCGCTCGAAACGGATCCACTCCTCGATCGGCTCGCCCGCCAGCGAGACGCCCTCGAGGAACTCGCCGCGATAAAGGTCGACGGCTTCGCGGAGATCGCTCTCTTCTTTCGACCCGGACCGCGCTTCGAACGCCCGCGTGTCGAGAACGGCAACTCCTTCCGCGAACGTGATCGAGTCCTGGGCGACTTTGAGAATGTCTCCCGACCCTCCAAGGGCTTTCCGGATGACGAGGAGGCACTGACGAAGGCTATGCCGCGCTTCCTGGTCGCTGGTTCCGCTCCAGAGCATCGATGCGAGCTTGCCCCGCGAGATCGGCTGATTGCTCCGCTGAGCGAGATACGAGATCAGGACCTGCGCCTTGCGCGAAGGAAGGCTGATCGTTTGCCCGTCGGATCTCGTCATCTGAAATCCGCCGAGAAGGAAGATGGAGTATGAATTGTACTGACTCATGATTGCGGCTCCCTAAGACAGTCTGAGACGGCTTGAATGAGCTCGTGCCGGAGCACGGGCCTCTGGATCTGACGACATGCCACCTCGTGGCGGATTCGTTCGGAGAGGGGGCTGCCCGGCTCCGCGATGACGATAGTCCTTTCGAGCAGGTCCGGATGCTCCTCCTGGAGTTTTCTGAGCAGCTCCACCCCGTCGACCCGCGGAATCGTCGGGTCGATGACCATCACCGCCGGCGGCTGGTGCTGGTTCAGCCGCTCGAGTGCCTCCTCGTACCGCGTGGCGCTGTCCACCTCGAGGAGGACGCTCTCGAGGATCCGGACCACGAACGATCGCGACGCAGACTCGCCGATCACGACGAGCACCCTGCTCGCCGGCCGCTCGCCATCCTCCGAGTTCATCGGACGTCGGTCGCTCATTACGGGAGCAGTCTCTCAGCCGCTCGTCACCCTCCCGTTATCCTCGCGTTAGACCCCCGTCAAAAGCGAGGGGCCGCTATAATCGGCGCCCGGAGCCCTTTTTCTCGAGACCCGCCTCAGGAGATATCGATGACGCGACGACTTTGCCTTCTCGCAGTCCTGCTTGCCCTACTGCCGATCACGCCGATGCAGGCCGCCGCGCCGTCCCCTTCCGAGTTCCTCGGGATCGAGATCGGCTCTGACCGGGTCCTTGCGGACTACCGGCAGATCGCATCGTACTTCCGGATGCTGGATCGGGAGTCGCCGCGCGTGGAGCTCGTCAGCCTCGGCCGCACGACCCTCGGCGAGGAGATGCTCATGGCGGTCATCTCCTCGGAGGAGAATATCGCGAAGCTGCCGCGATTGAAGCAGATCGCGGCGAAGCTGGCGGACCCGAGGGGCCTCGGCGATGCGGAGGTCGCGGCCCTCATCGACGAGGGGCGTTCGATCGTCCTGGTGACCTGCAACATTCACTCGACCGAGATCGCATCGAGCCAGATGGCGATGGAATGGGCCCATGCGCTCGCGGTCGCCGAGGATCCGAAAACGATGGCTCGCCTCGACGAGGCGATCCTGCTGCTCGTCCCCTCGCTCAACCCCGACGGCCAGATCATGGAGACCGAGTGGTATCGCCGCTGGCTCGGAACGCCGTTTGAGGGGGGCCGGATGCCGCGGCTCTACCATCACTACGTCGGCCACGACAACAACCGCGACTGGTTCATGCTGACTCAGAAGGAGACGCGGAACCTCACGCGCGCCATCTACCACGAATGGTTCCCGCAGGTGTTCGTCGACGAGCATCAGATGGGGGCGAACGGCCCACGAATGTTCATCCCGCCCTTCTCCGATCCCGTCGATCCGGACGTGCATCCGCTGATCTGGCGCGAGATCAATCTCATCGGCTCGAACATGGCGCTCCGGCTCGAGGAGGCCGGGAAAGCCGGCGTGATCTACGGCTACGGCTTCGACGCCTACTGGCTCGGTGGAACGCGGAACACGGCATGGTGGAAGAACATCACCGGACTGCTGCTCGAGGTGGCCTCGGCGAGGATCGCGAGCCCCGTCGAAGTTCACGCCACCGAGCTGAGGGGTGGGCGGAAGGGGCTCGTCGAGTACGGAGCCCAGATCAACCACCCCAACCCGTGGCGCGGTGGCGTCTGGACCATGCGCGACATCATGGATTACGAGCGGATTGCTTCGGACGCCCTGCTCGAGATCGCCGCCGAGCGGCGTGAGGATCTGCTGAAGAACCTGGTGACGCGCGCCCGCTCGGCGGTCGAGATGGCCCAGCCGCGTGAGGCCTACGTGATTCCTTACGACCAGCGCGACGCGCCGGCCGCGCGCCGGCTCGCGCTGCTGCTTGCGGATCACGGCGTGGAAGTCTTCGCCGCAAACGGAGGGGATTTCTGGATTCCGCTGGCCCAGCCCTACGGCAGATTCGTGCGTGAGATGCTCGAGCCGCAGCGCTACCCCGAGATTCGGCCGACCGCGGATGGAGGAATTCTGCAGCCGTACGATGTCGCCACCTGGACGCTCCCGCTCATGATGGGAGTCGAGGTCCGTAAGGCGCGGATGCCCGCGCTCGTCGACGGGGCGAGGCTCGAAGCGCCGATCGGGCGGGGCGCCGTCCTTCCGGAGCCTCGTCCTGCCAGCTCGGGAGGCGCCCCCTGGTATGCCATTCTGCCGCGCTCGGCCGAAAACGCGCGAGTGATCCAGGCGGCCCTCGCCGCGAAGGGAGATGTCCGCATCAGCCGGCGGCCGGAGCGAGACCTCGTGCAGGCACCCGTCCCGTTCGAGTCGCCCGCGGGAACGGTCTGGCTCGAGGCCCGCGCAGCCGAAGCTGCCCGGGGCGTCGCCTCCAGTGCGGGAGTCGAGCTCATCGCGGCGACCGGCGTGCCTGAGGAGGCGATCCGCCTCACGTCGCCTCGCCTCGCCATCTATCAGCCGTGGCAGGCGTCGATGGACGAGGGATGGACCCGCTGGCTGCTCGACGAATACGGGTTCGATGCCGAGCCGCTCGACAACCGGACGATCCGGGCAGCCGCAGCTGCCGGCGGGCGGTCGCTGCGGAGCCGCTTCGACGCGATCATCCTTCCCGACATCGCGCCCGCGATCATCAGCACGGGCAAGCCGCACAATGCCGCTCCGGGATGGGTCGACCTCCCGCCGGAATGGAGTGGAGGCCTGGGGAAGGAGGGAGCTGAGGCCATCCAGAGCTTCGTCGCGCAGGGAGGGACGCTCATCGCGTTCGACTCCTCGTCCGAGTGGGCGATCGAGACGCTCCAGCTTCCGGTCCGGAACGCGCTCGGCTCGCTCCGCCCGGGCGAGTTCAGCAATCCCGGCTCGCTCTTGCGTGTCGAGGTATCGACCGGCCACCCGATCACGGCGGGTCTTCCCGCGGAGCTGGCGATTTTCCACGACGACCCGGTTGCGTTCGAAACCTCGCCGCCGCTGGCAGGGGCGAAACGGTGGGTCCTGGCCGTTTATCCCGAGGATGAACGCGACCTGCTGCTGTCAGGATGGATCTCGGGAGCTGAGCGTCTGGAGCGGAAGGTGGCGGCGGTTGCCCTCACGAGCGGAAAGGGACGCGTGGTGCTGTTCGGGTTCCGCCCTCAGCATCGCGGCCAGACACACGCTACGTTTCCGATGCTCTTCAACGCACTCTGGTGGTCGGTGACTCCGCTCGAGTGAGCGGGAACCGGGGGCTCACGAAGGATCGGCTTGCGCACCGAACACTTCGGCGATGACTTCGAAGAGCCTCTCGAGCTGGATGGCGGCAAGAACCTCGACGCGGATCTCGTCGCCCACGGCCCGGAGGTTGTCGTAGAGCTCGAAGATGACCGTTCCATCGAGTGCTTCGCCTTCGCGCCTGTACATGCGTTCGCGAGCAGCGTACTGGTGTTTTCTTCGATACCAGAGCTCGGCGAACGAGGCCCGCTCCGCGAATGTCTGGGTGCCGGCGACCGTGGCGAGATTCGCCCACGTCTCTTCCCACAGCATCTCGAGGAACGAGTCCGCGGATTCGCCGGCGGCGCCGTTGAGGTGACCCGGAACGCTCTTCTGGGCGACGAACAGGTAGAAGGCCGCGAGCTCTTCGATGCCTCTCCATGCGTAATTGGTTGAGATCCGAGTGAGACGCGATTGAAGGTCGCCGTCATCGCCTCCGGCTGCGAGGACCACGAGCTCGGCCGCGATCCGCGAGGCCAGCCTGCGCGGAGATCCCTCGTGCAGAGGGCCCTCTTCCGCGGGTCTCGATCTCACGACGTCGGCATGCATGCCCGCAGGATCGCTCCCGGCCGTCACCGCGGTGTTAGAAAGAGCGTGAGAAGTCCGTCAAAACCCCGGGCTGTTGCATGAAGTAATAGACCGTCGTCAATCCGAGCAGGAGCAGGGCCCCATCGAATCGGAAAACCGGATTCGACACTCGACGAGCCGCCTTTTCAGGAGATGGATTTCAGACGGCTTCCAGGGCCACCCTTTGCCGCCAGGCGCTTTTCCGCTGGGGCGATCTCGTCTAAAGTCCGCAGGATGCCGGAGTCAATTCCCCACGTCGTGATCCTCGGAGGAGGTTTCGGCGGCCTCTATGCGGCCCTCGAGCTCGCGGATGCCCCGGTTCGGGTCACCGTCGTCGACCGGCGGAACCATCACCTGTTCCAGCCTCTCCTCTACCAGGTGGCCTCGGCCGCCCTCAACCCTTCCGACATCGCATCGCCGATCCGCTCGATCCTCGGCAGGCAGAAGAACACCAGCGTCGTTCTCGGCGAGGCAGTGTCGATCGACCCGCGCTCCAGGATCGTGCGTTTTCGACGAGGGACCGAGATGGCGTTCGACTATCTCATCGTCGCGACAGGGGCGACGCACTCCTATTTCGGGAACGAGGAGTGGGAGAAATGGGCGCCCGGGCTGAAGACGATCGAGGACGCCCTCGAGATCCGGCGGCGCGTGCTACTGGCATTCGAAGCGGCCGAGCGGGAGGAAGATCCGGAAAAGCGCCGGCAATGGCTTTCCTTCGTCGTCGTCGGTGGAGGGCCCACGGGCGTGGAACTGGCCGGCGCGTTCGCGGAGATCGCCTTCCACACGATGCGCAGGGACTTCAGACGGATCGACCCGAGCCAGGCGAAGATCACCCTGATCGAGGGTCTTCCCCGCGTGCTTCCTTCCTATCCGGAGGATCTCTCGCGCAAGGCGAAAAAGCAGCTCGAGAAGCTCGGCGTAGAAGTGCGTACGGGTGAGCTCGTGAGCGCGGTCGACGCCGAAGGTGTGACCGTGGGAGAGGATCGGTACCAGGCGCGTACGGTCGTCTGGGCGGCGGGAGTTCAGGCTTCCCCTCTGGCGCGGTGCCTCGGCGTGGAGCTCGACAAGGCAGGCAGAGTGCTCGTCGAGAAGGATCTGTCGGTTCCCGGGTGGCCGGAGATTTTCATCGCGGGTGACCTGGCGGCCTCGAAGCAGGAAGACGGGAGCATAGTTCCGGGAGTCGCTCCCGCGGCGATCCAGATGGGCCGTCACGCGGCCGTGTCGATCGTCAGGGAGGTCGGCGGAAAGGACCGCCCCTCATTCCGCTATCGGGACAAGGGATCGCTCGCAACGATCGGGCGGGCCGCCGCCGTGGCGGACTTCGGCCGGCTGCACATGGGTGGATGGATCGCCTGGGTCGCGTGGCTGGTCATTCACGTCTTCTTCCTCATCGGCTTCCGCAACCGGCTGTTCGTGATCTCGCAGTGGGCATGGGCTTACCTCACGCGAAAACGGGGGGCGCGACTCATTACGGGCGACTCCGCTGCCGAGCTGGGATTGACCGCGGACGATACGGCGGCCCGACTCGGCGAGGCGGGCGCCGGAAAGAATTCGAAGGAGAAACAGCCGACATGAGACTCATGACAGGGGTCGTCGTCTTTCTGATGTTCTTCCCGCCCACCGCCGCATCGGAAACCACGCGCATTCTGGTGCGGGCGGTATCGCGCGACGCGAAAATCGTCGGGACCAATGTCGGCGGAGCGCGCATCACCCTGAGAGAAGCGGCGACGGGGCGGATCCTCGCTTCGGGGCTGCAACAGGGAGAGACCGGCGATACGCAGAAGATCATGAAGGAGCCGAGGGTCCGGGGCGCCCAGATCTACGAGACTCCGGGCGCCGCTCATTATCTCGCGACGATCGACCTTGCGGAGCCGACCGTGGTGGAGATCGAGGCCGAGGGACCCCTCGACACTCCCCAGGCGACCATGAAGTCGAGCAAGACGATGCTGCTGATTCCGGGCGTCGACATCCTCGGAGAGGGGGTACTCCTCGAACTGCACGGTTTCCGTGTCGCGATCCTCGAGCCTGAGGCGAAGGCGGTGAGACCGGGTGAAAAGCTCGCGGTCCGTGCGAGCGTGACGATGGCGTGCGGATGTGTCACCGAGCCGGGAGGCACCTGGAACTCGGACCATTTCGATCTCCGCGCGCAGCTGCTCGATTTCACCGGCCGGGTCGTGGCGGAAGGGAAGCTCGAGTACGCGGGCGAGATCAATATTCATGAGACGGTTCTGGCCGTCCCCGCGGGAGCGGCTGGATCCATGACGCTGCGCGTGCTGGCGAGCGACGGACGGAATGCCAACTTCGGGCTCGCGACTCTCCCGCTCGTGACCGACTCTTCGCGATGACTCCGATCAGGCTGCTGGTCCGGTCCGGGAAGGCGCTCTGGTGGTTCATTCGCGCCGGCCTGCTCACGATCCGTGAGATTCCGCGAACGGGCGTCGACTACGACCTGACCCACAGGTACGCCTCGCGGCTGTCGAGCGGGTGGAAACGGATTTTTCGAATCGCGCACGAGGTCCGAAATCGCGAGCGCCTCCTCGCCAACCAGCCGTGCGTCTACGTCGCCAATCATCGGAGCAACCTCGACGTCATCACCTTGTGCGAGATCCTTCCTGCCCAAACCCTCGTGATCGGAAAGCAGGAGCTGCGCAAGATCCCCTTCCTCGGCCGCATCTTCGTCGGCGGAGGCAACATTCCGATCAACCGGAAAGACGCCGATGCCGCGCGGCAGGCGATCGAGCGGGCCGAGAAGATCGTCCGCGAGCAGGATCTCTCGATCTTCATCTTCCCGGAGGGGACGAGAGACTACGGCCGCCTGCTTCCATTCAAAAAGGGCGCGTTTCACCTGGCCCGTAACGCCGGCGTCGTCATTCAGCCGATGGTCTGTGCTGCCACGGACCGGTGGATGCGCGGAGGGCGGCTTTGGCTCGCTCCTTCGGTCGACGTTCTCATCGAGGTCCTGGAACCCATCGATCCGAACGCATTCGAGAGCGTCGACACGATGATCGTGGAGACGCGCCGGAGAATGGCCGCCGCGCTCGAGTCGCTCGAGCGCGAGATCATCGAGCGCGAAAGAAAAGAGTCCGCCCGCGTCGTGAATGCGGAATGACCGCGCGAGTGAAACGAATCGGTGCGCTCACGGGCGGAGGAGACGTGCCGGGACTCGACTCGGCAATCAAGTCCGTCGTGTGGAATCTGGCATCTGCGATTCCGAACCGAACAGTTCTCCGAGAGTGACGAATCCAAAAAATCTGCCGATGTTTCTATATTGAGCGCATGCGTTGCGCTTCCGGAACCCACATTGTCCATTGGGAGAAGTGGCCGGGCCCACGACTTCTGCGCGCTCGTCCGAAGAGCACGCTGTTGCCTGGCCGAAGGCCCGGCGATTGCAACTTCTCCGCAGTAACGACCGGAGGGGATGCGATGAGATTCGAAATCGAGCGGACGCTGCTGGGGCGGGGTCTGGAGCACGCCGGGACGCACCGGACGGGCGGAGTCGAGAAGTTCATCGTGGGCGGAAACGATCTGGAGGACGCCCTCGGGCGAGTGCTGACGCGCGACCATGCCCAGCTCGCTGGCGAACCCGTCTCGCTCGGTAGTGAGTTGCTCGCGACCGCCCGCAACGACCGGGGCATCTGGCTCCTTCGATTCAACCAGGTCGCGGATCGTTCCTGACCCCGGAAGGTCGACTCACTCCCGGAGAGGGTGGGGGGCCGACATTTCCGCCCGCAAATCCTTCGCGTAGTGGGCGAGCGGTTCGTCCGTCGGACGCTTCAGGCCGGAAGCCCACAGCCAGCGCTCGTCCAGCTCTTCGATCCTTGCTCTCGCAACCCGGAGCTCAGGCATTGCAGCCTCGATGCTCCGCAGGGAGCCGAGCGAGCCGGTAAACGCCCTTTCGGGACTCAGGAGTTGATTCTCGAGCGTCCCCGGACTGACGCCTTTCATCACCCCCGAGGCGATCGCCACGATCGTGCACGACACCGGCTCGTCTCCCTCTCTCTTTCCGTTGACGATTACGCGAGGCTCCTCGGCCCCGTCCGAGCTGATCGTGATCTCGGCCCGGATGGCCTCGATCCCCAACATCGTCCGCATCGCCGCCACCAGAGTCGCGCTCGACACATCGAGCGAAAGATGCCGGACACCCGACAATCCCTTCCGGCTCCGGACCGCCGTCCTCAGCTCGATCTGCCGGAACGCGGGAATCGCGGGAAGGGGAAGAGGCGAAGCCACCTCCAGGTCAGCGACCTCACTCGCCACCAGCGATACCCAGCAATGTCCGTCGATTTCCACCGGCTCGAGATCGCCCGGGATCTTCCTGCGCAGGTCGTCGTGAGGAATCTGCCAGTGAAGGGCAAGCAGGTGACGGAGGGTCTGGCGCAGCAGAGGCTTCTCGGTCTTGTTCATGACGGGCCCCGGTGGCAAGAAGCGGGCCGCGCTCGACGGGCGCGACCCCGTTTGTGCAGAAGCTGGACGGGACCGTCTGCAATCTGGAAACGCGGGATATAGATCGTCCGGGCGCCGAACCGTATAAATCACTCGAATGGAAGGGGTTCGAGCCGGAGATGCCGGCTGCGGGGGCTGGCTCGCCGGTTGCGGAGGGAGAGGGAGATCCCGCAACACCCTGGAGAGTCAATCATGGCACTTGCACTCAGCTCGGGTTCCCCGAGTTCGGCTTCACGTCCGAATCGCCGGCGCGTTCAGCGCATCAACCTGGCCGCACCCCTGGCGGGGCGGGTGGGGGGAACCGAGGTCTCGGTCACGGATCTGAGCCTGACCGGCGCGGGCGTGACTCATCAGGGGCCCTTCCAGGTCGGAGCCAGCGTCCAGCTCAACTTTTCCTGGAACGGCGAGAAGGTGAGTCTGCCGTGCACGGTGCTGCGGAGCCGCCTGGTGGGATTCTCCGGCGGGACCGAGAAGGCGACGCTTTATGAATCGGGGCTGCTGTTCGAGCAGGTTGCGAACCAGGATGTCCTGCGGCGGATGATCGCTCTCCGAATCGAGCGAGCGATCGAAGAGCAGAAGGCGAATGCTCGCGGAGAGTCCCTCCCCGACTGCCGGACCGAAGAGATGTCCCCGGTGCGCGATTGCGGCTATGTCTGCCTGCGGCTCGAGGAAGACCGCTGGCGGCGCGCGAAGACGCGGAACCCGGAACAGCCCGCCGAGGGGTTCACGGTTCGGGCGAGCGAAGATCCGGACCAGCTCGACATGCTTTGCAGCGTGTACGAACGGTGCGATCCCTGGATGAGAAAGATGATCCGGATTCTGGCGAAAATCAGCGTATCCGAAGAATGCCGCGAATCGCACCGCCGCTACGTGCCTTAGGAACAGGGGCCAGGGACTAGGGGCCAGGGGCTAGGAAAAGCTAGGGAAGCGGCCTTTTTTACCGTCCGACCGAGCTGAAGCAACCTCCCCTAGACGGCAGCGATGGCGCGCTCGAGGCGAGCCCGGGCATCGGCCGCGACCTCCCTCATCACGGGGCTGTCGCCGGCCACCGCAACCATCGTGTCGGGGTCGATCGCGCTGACGACCGTCTTCCCGTCTTTTTCGTATACGACGACGTTGCATGGCAGCAGAAGTCCGATCTCCGGATTCGCCTCCAGCGCCTTGTGGGCCAGCGGCGGATTGCAGGCCCCGAGGATCAGATAGGGGGGGAAGTCGACTCCGAGCTTCTCTTTCAGCTTTTCGTGAATCGGGATTTCAGAGAGAACCCCGAATCCCTCGGCGGCGAGGGTTGTACGCACTTTCTCGACGGCGGCTTCCCATCCGAGATCGACGGTGCGGCGAATTCCAAAGTCCTTCATCGTCTCTCCTCCTGCGCATCGCAAGCTCAGAACCTCTTCGAGGTGGAGTGCTGGCGGCAACGCTCGTTGATGCACTCTCCGGACCCGCCTCCGCTTTCCGGGCGGGCCTGACCGATCTCGCGCGGTCGCCTGTTCGGGCCGGCCGTCACCGCCGGGCGTGATCCGTCTCCTTCGCCGAAGGGCAAGGGAGGAGCCATATTGGGCTCGATGATCGAACAGGCTCTCCGCCCTCTGCCGCCCGACCCGCGATGGCTCGACTTCGCTGGGTTCGTCGCGCCCGCGGAGGCTCTCCGAGAAAAAATCGCTCCGCCCGGGACCTCGGAAGAACCGCCGCTACGAGGTCCGCTCGCAACGGGTGCCGACGCGAGGAATGGCGTCGACGGCTCGCACGGAGACTGAACGAGTCTGCGCCGGTAGCGCGCCGCTGGAACCCGCGTTGGTCGTGGACGTTTGCAACGCGCCCGCCTATGATCTCGTGCGGTGCTGGAGCTCATTCTCATCGCGCTGGGGCTGGCCATGGATTGCGTCGCCGTATCGGCCGCGACGGCCGTCGGGGCGCGTGGACGCCTAACTGCCGGCCGGACCCTGGCGATGGCGACGGTCTTCGGCGGGATGCAGGCGCTCATGGCCGGGATCGGCTGGGCCGGCGGGGTTGGGATGCAGCGGGTGATCGAGTCGTGGGATCACTGGATCGCGTTCGGACTCCTCCTCCTGATCGGCGGAAAGATGATCTACGAAGGCCTCTCCGAGGACGAGGAAGGGGAGGAGGAGGGGCGACTGCCGGGTGCGGGTCAACTGCTGGTGCTCGGGATCGCTACGAGCATCGACTCCGCGGCGGTCGGCGTCACCCTGCCGCTTCTGGACGTGTCGTTCTGGGCTGCCCTCGGAATCATCGGGGCCGCGAGCTTTCTGCTGACGCTCGCCGCGGTCTGGGCGGCCGACCGCCTAGCGGGCCGCTTCTCCGAACGGCTCGAGATCGTCGGCGGCCTGGTACTCATCGGAATCGGAGTCCGGATCCTCGTCGAGCACCTCTCCGGATGACATCCGATCAGGCCAGGACCAGATCCTCGTCTAGGATGTCCTCGGGGAGGTTGTCGGCGAGCTCGGCGAGCTGATCTTCGAACGCCAGCGGACTGTTCTCGCCGCTGTGCTCTTCCCTTCCTTCACCGCGGTAGCCGAGCACTTCGTACCCGTCGATGCATTCGATCCGGACGAAATCCTCTTCGATTGCGCCCTTGGCGTCGGCCTCGTGAGGGAGAACGGTTCGAGCCATCGGAAACCTCCACAACCAACCTGGTGCCTCGGGCGAGGAAACGCCAGTTCCGCCGACACCCGGGCGTGTGAGGCCGAATTTCCGCGGTCTCGGGCCGTCCGCCAGAGCAGCGTGATAAAGATCACATCGGCAGGTGACCTGACTCCTCTCGCCCTGTAGCCGACCTCCTTAAATTGTGTGATGTACAGAGCCTCCAGTCACGGGGATCGGAGGCTCGAGACGACGAAAGACACGCAGCCAGGGACGCCGGAGAGACCGGCACTCTGACGGCGAGGTGGCCGGAGGAATCCGGCGACTGGAGGTAGCGATGCCGTCCCCCTACAACCTCGATGTGGCCTACACCTGCCTGGACTGCAAAGCCAGGCCCGAACGATCGTTCTGCAACCTGTCGAAGGAGGCAGTGCAGTCACTCGACGCTGTGAAGTTCACCGGCGTCTACCCGAAGGGGTCGCTCCTGTTCATCGAAGAAGAGCAGCCGCGCGGAGTGTTCATGCTCTGTTCGGGGAGGGTGAAGCTGACGACCTCCTCGAGCCAGGGGAAGACGCTGATCCTGAAGGTGGCCGAGCCGGGCGAGCTGCTCGGGCTGAGCGCGGCCATCCTCGGCCGTCCTTACGAAGTCTCGGCCGAGACGGTGGAGCCGTGTCAGGTGAACTTCATCAAGCGGGAAGACTTCCTCCGGTTTCTCAACGACTACACCGAGGTCGCGATGCACACGGCGCATCAGCTTTCCGAGAAGTACCACGCCGCGCAGCGGGAGATCCGCTCGCTCGGGCTCTCGCAGTCTGCGCGCGAAAAGGTCGCGAAGCTCCTTCTCGACTGGTGCATCCGGACGGGCGAGCCGACGCCGCGCGGGGTACGGTTGAAAGTCCTGCTCACGCACGAAGAGATCGCGCAGATGATCGGCACCACGCGCGAGACGATCACGCGGCTGTTCAGTGAG
>JBHEOL010000225.1:0-3787 GCA_046261635.1 Thermoanaerobaculia bacterium
ATCGCCAGCCACGCCATGCGCCGTCCATCCGGCGAGAAGACCGGCTGCGTGTCCCAGGCCTGGTTCGCCTCGGTCAGATTGCGCGGGGCCGCGCCGTCGGTGCCCGCGAGGTAGAGATCGAAGTTCGTCGACCAGGCTTCCTCGCGCCCGGCATTCCGCGCCGTGAACACGACGCTCTTCGAGTCAGGAGTGAACGTGTATTCCTCGCTCCCTCCGAAGGGGCGGGAGGGAACGTTGACCCGCATCCCTCCGGTCACGTCGACCGCCTCCCCGCCGCCGGCCAGCGTCACGAACAGGTGGCTCCGCCTTCCGTCCGACCAGGTGTCCCAGTGGCGAAAGAGCAGTTCGTCGTAGATCTGCCCCGAGGCGAGGCGGGCCTTGCGATCGGCGAGGCGCTTCACGGTTTCGGCCGGGCTCGCTCCGGGAAACACTTCCATCGAGAACGCGAGTCGCGAGCCGTTCGGCGAGACCTTGAAGCCCCCGATATCGAGAGGCTGGCTCGTCACCTGGCTCGCGGCACCCCCCGCAGCGGGCATCTTCCACACCTGCGAGGAGCCGGAGCGTGAAGATAGGAAATAGATCGTCTTCGAATCCGGGGCCCAGAGCGGCGAACCGTCCGAGGCGGGATCCTCGGTGAGCCTGCGCAACCCCGTGCCGTCGCTTCCGACGACCCAGATGTCCGTGCGGCCGCGGTTTGCCTCCAGATCGGTGACTCTCACGGTGAAGGCCACCCTCCGGCCGTCCGGCGAGACGGCGGGCTCCGCGATGCGGTCCATCGCCAGCATGTCGTGTACGGAGAAGGGGTGCGTCGTTTCCTGACCGAAAGCCGGGACGGCCAGCAGGAGTACGAGAATAGTCCAGTGAAACCTCATGTGAGCTTCCTCCATCGACGGGGGGATGTTATCGCAGCGGGCGAGGGGGCGGGGGACGGGGAAGCCACGAGGACTTTCCCTGTCTCCTGCCCCCTGCCCCCCGCCCCCTTCTTGTTCACCTCGGAAAGGGAGGTTCATTAGAAGGGAGCGCCGCGCTGCTCTTGTTTCTGCCCCTTTTTCTGGCTTCTGGCTTCTGGCTTCTGGCTTTTTCCTCGCCCCTCGCCCCTCGCCCCTCGTCCCTCACCCCTGGTCCCTCGAAAAAATCAGTTCGTGCTCGCCATTCCCGGACTACATGAGCCCTTTCTTCTGTTGTATTCGATATGAGCAGACCAGAGCGAAAAGTCACCGTCACCGAAAAGAACCTTCAGAAAGCCGCCGACCGCATCGATCTTCCCACTCCCCTCGTCTCGGTTGAGATCGACTATCTCCGCCGCCACCTCGGCGCGAGCGCGACCCCGACCGAGATCGATAATCAGGTCCGCGAAGTCCGAAGCACCCCCTGGTCGCAGCTTTTGTAAGGACTACCCCGCCCCCCCGGTTTCGAGCTCATTCCGGCGACCGACCCCGGCCGTCCCGAGCGCCGTGTACTTTCCCCCGGGCTTGCTCCCTCGAATCGCGAATGCGGAATGGCGTGCCGATTGCTTATTTGGACTTCGTGAACGCCTCCCTTCCCCGGTCCCTCTTCCTCGTCGCAGCGCTGGCGCTGGCTACGGCTTCGCCCGCTTCGGCATCCATTGCGCGCGCCGTCTCGTTCGACGAGAAGGTCGCGTCCGCCGAGCGTGTGATCGTCGGCAAAGTGGTCTCACAGCGCTCGGGAACGGATCCGTCGGGCCGCTGGATCGTGACCTGGTCCACCTTCGAGGTCGAGTCTGCCCTCAAGGGGACCGCTCCCCGGCATCTGACGGTCATGACGCCGGGAGGAAGCCACGAGGGAATCCGGCAGGAAACGATCGGGTCACCCGAGTTCCGCGAAGGAGCCGAGCATGTGATTTTCGTGGATGACACGGAGACAGGCCCCGCGGTCGCTTTCCTCGATCAGGGCGTCTACGACATCACTCGCGACTCAGGGGGCCGGGCGATGGTGAAACCGACCTCATCGCAACTGATTCTCGTCGAATCGGCGACCGGGAAGGCCGCCTCGGCGACGGGAGAGACGAGCGCTGCGGTCGGCCTCGATCAGTTCCAGTCCCGGATTCAGGACTCGATGCGGCGCAATGAGCAGCGCGCCCTGCAGATGCAGGCCCTCCGCGCGGAGCCGGCCAGGAGCGAGCCGGAGCAGGTTTCGATCCGCGACTTCGCGAGCGAGCACTGGAAGATCCTGCTCCTGCTCGGCCTGGGCCTGATTCTTGCCGTTGTTCCTTTCCTCTGGAGGTTGACCAGGTGAGCTGAAACGGACTCTGCCGCGCGCGGAATCCGGGTCGGCCTCGATTTTGAAATGAAGCACGCGTCCCTACTCGGGACAGGAGGGTTTTACAGCTATGAAGAAGACATTCGCACTCACGTTGACCGCTCTACTCACGATGGGAATGCTCGTCGCCTGTGGAGGCGATGACGAAGTGGAGTTCGAAGGCGACACGATGTACACGGACACGGCTCTGACCGACACGACGGTCGACTCGACCTACGTCGGAACGGCCACGACCGACCCGATGTACACCGACACGGCGATGACCGACACGACCATGACGGGCACGAGCGACACCGCCCTGACCGGGACGACGGGAACCACGACCAACCCGTAAACTCTCCCGTGCAGATTCAAACGAAAGCCGGCCCCGCGGGGCCGGCTTTTCTGTTTTCCGCACCGAAGCCAGAAGCCAGAAGAAAAGGCAGAAGGCAGAAGGCAGAAGGCAGAAGTAAAGTCAAAACCAAGTGAGAGTCGGGCGAGGCCGAACCAACTTATCCAAGTTCTGGATTTTGGTTTTGCCTTCCACTTCTGCCTTCTGCCTTCTGCCTTCTGACTTGCCTTTTCTTCTGGCTTCTGCCTTTCCTAGCCCCTAGTCCCTAGCCCCTAGGAAGCCCGCGACTCTCCGCAAGCCTCGCCGGCCCGGCCGAGCTGCTGAAGAATGAAGGCGACGTCGAAGACCTCTTCGCGCAGCAGGTCATACCGCCCCGACGCTCCGCCGTGTCCGGCGAGGTTCATCTTCAACAGGAGCGGATTCGAATCCGTCTTGCGGTCGCGAAGACGGGCCACGTACTTCGCAGCTTCCCAGTACATGACCTGGCTGTCGTTGAGCGAAGTGTGCACGAGCATCGGCGGATAGTCGGCACGGCGGATGTTGAGGTAGGGATCGTAGGCCCGCATCCAGCGGTATTCGGTCTCGAGGTTCGGGTTGCCCCACTCGAGATACTCCCCGACCGTCAGCGGCAGCGAGGGATCGGACATCGTGTTGATCACGTCGACGAACGGCACGTGGAGGACGGCGCCCGCGAACAGCTCGGGCCGCTCGTTCAGCACCGCGCCGATCAACAGACCCCCCGCGCTCGCGCCGGAGATCACGAGGGAGTCGCTCGCCGTCGCTCCGATTGCGATCAGGTGCTCGGCCACCGCGATGAAGTCGGCAAAGCTGTTCCGCTTCCTCTCCATCCGCCCGGCGTCGTGCCACTCTTTCCCCATCTCCCCGCCGCCGCGCACGTGAGCTACGGCGCAGGTGATGCCTCGATCGAGCAGGCTGAGGCGGCTCGACGAGAAGCCCACCGGGAGTGGATGCCCGTAGGCCCCGTACCCGTAAAGCACCATCGGATTCTCCCCCGCCGGGTCGAGATCGCGTCTCCGGACGAGGGAAATCGCGATCCGCGTGCCATCGGCCGCCGTCGCGAAGAGCCGCTCGGACACGTACTGCGAAGGGTCGTAATCACCGAGGACCTCGGTCTGCTTCAGCAGCGTCATCTTCCGCGCACGCATGTCGTACTCG
>JBHEOL010000083.1:0-7581 GCA_046261635.1 Thermoanaerobaculia bacterium
GTGCCAGTACGCGTCGTAGCTCCGGATCGGGACGATCGAGAGGACCGCGGTCGCGAGCGAAACGAACAGGGGGGCGAGAGAGGAGTCGCCGCGGCTCTGCGCCATCCTGCCGAGTATAGCCGGGTGCGTCAGCCCAACGGACTAACTCAAGGCGATCCGCACGTCTGTCATCCCGAGCGTAGCGAGGGATCTGGGTGGCGGGGAGCGAGAAACGGGGGACGGTGAATGGCGCGAGAATCACCATTCGAATCCGCAAGCGAAACGCTATTTCCCCGCCGACTCACATCCGGCGTCACGCGCGCCACGCCCGCCCAGATCCCTCGCTACGCTCGGGATGACATCGAGCCGGCAGACCGCCTCTACGCAGGGCGGAATCGCGGTCGGCGGCGGCTTCCCAACTCCTGCGTTCGTAGCGATTTGACGCGGCGTGGCTGCAGCGCCTGCCCGGGCCCGAACACCGCCTGCAGTATCCTTGTCGCCCTCGCCCTCCGGAATTTGGCGCCCGACCGCGCCGGTTCGGGGCCATCTGAACCCGGGCAACGCCGCGACCTCATTGGCGCCGCCGGTAGCCCGGGCGAGACAGGAGTCGTGCATTTTGGCCAAGAATCTCGTCATCGTCGAGTCGCCCGCGAAGGCGAAAACGATCAACAAGTTCATCGGCAAGGACTACACGGTCAAAGCCTCGGTCGGCCACATCCGCGACCTCCCCAAGAGCACCCTCGGGATCGACGAGGAGACGTTCGATCCCACCTACGAGGTCCTGGAGGGGAAGGAGAAGGTCGTCGCCGAGCTGCGGGCGGCCGCCAAGAACGCCGAGAACATCTTCATCGCGTCCGACCCTGACCGCGAAGGGGAAGCGATCGGCTGGCACGTGGCGACCCTGCTCGGCCAGGATGCCAGCAAGGTCCGCCGCATCCTTTTTCACGAGATCACGAAGAATGCGGTTAAGAAGGCGATCGAGCAGCCGGGCACGATCGACATGAACAAGGTCAACGCGCAGCAGGCGCGGCGCGTTCTCGACCGGCTCGTCGGCTATAAGCTCTCGCCCCTTCTCTGGGACAAGGTTCGCCGCGGCCTCTCGGCCGGGCGCGTCCAGTCCGTCGCGATGAAGATGATCGTCGACCGCGAGGACGAGATCCGCGCGTTCAAGCCGGTCGAGTACTGGACGATCGCCGCGCGCCTCCAGGCCGACGCTCCGCCGCCGTTCGTCGCGAAGCTGACGAAGGTCGACGAGAAGAAGGCCGAGGTCCCGAACGAAGAGGAAGCGCGCCGCATTGAAGCGATCCTTCGCAGCGGAGACTACGTCGTCGAGAAGATCGCACGGAAGGAGAAGAAGCAGTCTCCTCCGGCCCCCTTCATCACCTCCCGCCTCCAGCAGGAAGCGTATCGGCGCTTCCGCTTCCCCGTGAAACGGACGATGCAGATCGCGCAGGGGCTCTACGAAGGAAAGGACATCGGCGATCTCGGCCACGTCGGCCTCATCACCTACATGCGAACCGATTCGACCCGCGTCTCCGACGAGGCGCTCGGCGAGGTGCGCGCGTACATCGAGTCGAAGTACGGTCCGGCGATTCTCCCCGAGCGCGCCAACGTCTACAAGGCCAAGAAGGCGGCGCAGGAAGGGCACGAGGCGATCCGGCCGACTTCGACCGATCTCGATCCGGAATCGGTCCGCCCCTTCCTCACGAAGGACGAGTTCAACCTCTACAAGATGATCTTCGAGCGCTTCGTCGGCTCGCAGATGAAGCCCGCTCTGTTCGACGTCACCGACGTCGACATCAAGAGCGGCCCCGTCACGCTCCGGGCTTCCGGCGAGGTCCTGAAGTTCCCCGGCTTCCTCTCGGTCTTCAAGGACGACGAGGAGCTCGAGGAGGCGGAGGCGGACGCCGTGCAGTCGGGCGGAAAGCTTCTTCCGGCGATGAACGAGGGAGACCGGCTCGAGCTTCTCGGTCTCGACACGCGCCAGAACTTCACGCAGCCGCCGCCCCGCTACACGGAAGCGACCCTCGTCAAGGCGCTCGAGGAGAACGGCATCGGCCGCCCCTCGACCTATGGATCCATTCTCCAGACGATCCAGACCCGCGACTACACCTACAAGGACGAGGAGAAGCGCTTCCGCCCGAGCGAGCTCGGAATGCTCGTCACGAAGAAGCTCCGCGAGTCGTTCGCCGACATCATCGACGAGAAGTACACCGCGCGGATGGAGGAGGAGCTCGACGAGATCGAAGAGGGTCGCATCGACTGGAAGAAGTCGCTCTCCGCCTTCTCGAAAAAGTTCAACAAGGACCTCGAGAAGGCCAAGAAGGAGATGGTCCAGGTCAAGGGCGAAGGGGTGAAGACCGACGAGGTCTGCGAGAACTGCGGCGCGCCGATGGTCATCAAATTCGGCCGCTTCGGCGAGTTCATGGCCTGCTCGAACTATCCCGAGTGCAAGACGACGAAAGAGATCGCGAAGGAAGGGAGCGCTGCGGCGGCGACCGACGAGGGGCTCGTCTGCGACAAGTGCGGCAAGCCGATGGCGCTCAAGCGCTCGCGCTTCGGGCAGTTCTGGGCGTGCACCGGATATCCCGAGTGCAAGAACACCAAGGATCCGAAGCTGCTGAAGGTGGATGTCGGCGACGAGCCGCAGCCCCCCTGCGAGAAGTGCGGCAAGGAGATGGTCCTCAAGGGCGGCCGCTACGGACCGTTCTTCTCCTGCTCCGGCTATCCCGACTGCTCGAACATCCGGAAGATCTCGCGCGGCGGCAAGGTCGGCGCGCCCCCCGAGCCGACGGGCGTGAAGTGCCCCGAGTGCGGCGAAGGGGAGCTCGTCCAGCGCTTCTCGCGCCGCGGCGCGTTCTACTCCTGCAACCGCTACCCGAAGTGCAAGTTCGCGGTCTCGCACAAGCCGATCGCGAAGAAGTGCCCCGAGTGCGGCAACCCCATCCTCGTCGAGAAGGAGTCGAAGCGGATGGGCCGCATCGAAGCCTGCCCGAATAAGGAATGCGGCTACAAGGCGCCGATGCCCGACGCGCCCGGCGAGTCAAAAGCGGGAGCGTAGCGTTTAACGCCTTCCTTCAGAGCGCCGTAGGCGCGACATCGTGTAGCCCCGGGCGTGAGCCCGGGGTCTCGCGGATCCACAACAATTAAAGCCGCGTGGCGGCGACATCGTCTCCCTTTTGATTGCGACGGGGAACGATGTCGCGCCTACGGCGCTTTGGTCTGCGCGGGTGCAACAGACACGGGGCTGACGCCCCGTGCTAGACGATGTCGCCGCTACGCGACTCTTGAGGAAGACATCGTTTTGTTTGTTCGTGATTCAAATCATCGCGAGAAATTCTTTAACGAGCGGCGTGATCGCGTCGAACTCGATGAGGAACGCGTCGTGTCCGGCGCCGGTCTCCAGCGCCACGTAATTCGAGTCGATTCCACGCGCGAGCATCGCTTCGTGGACGCGCAGAACTTCCTTCGGCGGGAAAAGCCAGTCCGTGTCGAACGAGACGATCAGCGCCTTGCCGGAGAAGCGCGCGAAGGCGTCGTCGAGCGAGCCGTACTGCTCGTCGAGGTCCATCTCGTCCATCGCGGCCTGGATGCGGATGTAGGAGTTCGCGTCGTAGGAGCGCGCGAACTTCGCTCCCTGGTACTCGAAGTAGGAATCGATCTCGAACTGCCGCGTGCCGTGGCGCCGGCGCCGGCCGAACTTTCTCTCGAGCGCTTCAGTCGACAGGTAGGTCATGTGGCCGAGCATGCGCGCGAGCTGGAGGCCGCGGAGCGTGTGCGCGTTTCCGTAGTAGTCGCCGCCGTGGAACGCGGGATCGGACTCGATGATTTTCCGCCCGAGGATGTGCCACGCGATCCCTTCGGCGGGAACGGCGGCGGCGGCGGCCATCGCGATGATCGAACCCATCCGCTCCGGGTAGAGCGCCGCCCACATCAGCACCTGCATGCCGCCGAGGGATCCTCCGGTGATCGCGCGGAGCGTTTCGATTCCGAGGGAGTCGACGACGAGCCGCTGGGACTCGACGGCATCCTCGATGGTCGGCCATGGGTAGCGCGACCCGTACGGCGCTCCGGTCGAGGGGTCGATCGAATCGGGCGCGGTCGTCCCGAAGCACGAGCCCGGAAGGTTCACGCAGATGACGAAGTACTTCTCGAGATCGATCGCCTTGCCGAAGCCGATCATCCCGTCCCACCATCCCGGCTTGTCGTCCGATTCCGAGTACTTGCCCGCGGCGTGCGCGCTCGCCGAGAGCGCGTGGCAGACGAGGACCGCATTCGAGCGGTCGGCATCGAGCGTCCCGAACGTCTCGTACGAAATCGTGAACGGCGCGATCCGCTGGCCGTGGCGGAAGACGAACCCCTCCTTCAGCACGAGCTCCTTCGGTGGCTCGCTGATGAAGGTGTCGTCGACGCGGTCGTAGCGGGACATAGAGCGTGAGTCTATTGCAGATTGCCCCTCTCCCCAGCCCTCTCCCCGCAGGCGGGGAGAGGGCGCATGGTCTGCGCGGCGCCGTGTACCTCGCCTCTGCCAGAGACACAACCCGATGAATCGCGAGAGCCTGCTCCCCTCGCCCCGTGAGCGAAGCGAACGGGGAGAGGGGCTGGGGGAGAGGAGCACCCTGCGCCGGCCGAGAAGTGTCGGAACGCACAGACAAGCGTGAGAAGCGGGCCGAACCGATGTGAGCGCACACCCTAGGACCCCCCTCCGGAAACCGATAGAATCCGGCCGCCAACTGAATCCAGAGGAGCTGCGCATGAGAACGAAAGTCACGGTCGTAGGAGCAGGAAACGTCGGAGCCACCCTTGCCCAGCGCATCGCGGAGAAGGAGCTCGCTGACGTCGTACTCGTCGACATCGTCCAGGGCGTGCCGCAGGGCAAGTCCCTCGACATGATCGAGTCGGCGCCGGTCGAGCAGTTCGACGCGAAGATCACCGGCACGAACACGTATGAGGCGACCGCCGGATCGGACATCGTCGTGATCACCGCGGGGCTGCCGCGGAAACCCGGGATGAGTCGCGACGACCTTCTCTGGAAGAACGAGGAGATCGTCGCCTCGGTCACCCAGGAAGTCGTGAAGTACTCGCCCGACACGATCCTCATCATCGTGTCGAATCCGCTCGACGCCATGTGCGAGGTCGCGCGCAGGGTCTCCGGCTTCCCGCGCGAGAGGGTCATCGGCATGGCGGGCGTGCTCGACTCCGCGCGCATGCGCGCGTTCATCGCCATGGAGCTCGACGTCTCGGTCGAGAGCACGCACGCGTTCGTCCTCGGCGGCCACGGCGACACGATGGTTCCGCTGCCGCGGTACTCGACCGTCGCGGGCATTCCGATCACGGAGCTCCTCCCGGCCGACAAGATCGCGGCGATCGTCGACCGGACGAGAAACGGCGGCGCGGAGATCGTCAAGCTTCTCAGCACCTCCGCCTGGTACGCGCCCTCCTCGGCGAGCGTCGAGATGGTCGAGGCGATCCTCAAGGACCAGAAGAAGATCCTTCCGTGCGCCGCGCTCCTCCAGGGCGAGTACGGGTACAAGGATCTCTTCGTCGGCGTCCCCGTGAAACTCGGCGCGAAGGGGATGGAGAAGATCATCGAGATTACGCTGAACGACGAGGAGAAGGCCGCGCTCCAGAAGTCCGCGAACGCGGTCAAGGAGCTCGTCAACAACCTCAAGACCGGGATGGCAGTCAGCTAGAGCCGCGCGGATCGAGTGGACTCGGGCCCCCGGAGATCGGGGGCCCTTTCAGTAGGAAGTAGGAAGTAGGAAGTAGGAAGCAGGAAGTAGGAAGGGCCGCCCACCCGGCTGTACCTTCATTCGTGCCTCCTGCCCCCGGGAAAAGACACCCGCTCGACTTTCCGAAGCCTCTCCCCTTCATACTTCCTACTCCCCGGGATGACATTGCCCCCGTTCCGGGTTTACCTTTGGGCCATGAAGCGCCTCGTCATCGACATCGAGACCGTCGGAACTCCCTGGGAGGATCACGACCCCTACGTCCGCGAATACCTGATCAAAGGGAAGAGCGAGGCGGAGGCGGAAGAAGAGAAGAGGCGTGGGGCGCTCTCGCCGTTCACCGGGCGAATCGTGGCGATCGGCGTGGTCAACGCGGACGACGGGCGCTCCTGCGCACTCTTCGAAGTGCCCGGCCAGAGCGAGGTCGCCGTCCGGCGTGACGGTCCGCGGACGTTCATCTCCGGAACCGAGGAGCTGATCCTGAGGAAGTTCTGGGACTTCCTGGGCGAGAAGGATCGCTTCATCTCGTTCAACGGCCGGCAGTTCGACGGCCCCTTTCTGATGATCCGCTCCGCGATCAATGGGATCACGCCGAAGCGCGACCTGGTCGGGTACCGCTACAGCTTCCATCCGAACTGCGACCTTCGCGAGGCGCTGAACTTCTGGGGCTCCGTGAATTCGCGCCAGTACCGCTTCAACCTCGATCTCGCCTGCAAGACGTTCGGAGTGAAGAGCTCGAAGAGCGACGGGATGGATGGGCGCGCGGTGGAGACGCTCTACCGCGAAGGCCGCTACGAAGAGATCGCGACGTACTGTCTCGAGGACGTGCGCGCGACGGCGGAGCTGTACCACAAGCTCGCGCCGACGCTTCTGTGCTGGGAGTCGAACTTTCGCGACGCCGAGGCGCGCATCCAGCGAGCGCTCGCGGCGCGCAGCGAGCCCGCGCAGGAGTCGCTGCTGGTCCCCTCCTCCGAGCAGCCGTTCCTCGACTCGATCGCCGAGGGGTCGGAGCTGCTCGCGAGCTCGCTCGAGGACGACGAGCAACCGCCCGCCGAGATGTTCGATCAGCAGCCGGGACGGCTGCTGGGAAAGCTGCTCGACACGCAGCGCGAAGAGGATGATGCGCAGCCGCTTCCGGACGTGAAGGGCTGACCATCGACCGATGAAGCTGTTCCGAAGTCGGATCTTCACACCCACCGGCGATCCGTTCCGCGAGAGCGCGCCCTGCCTCGCCCTCGCGGATGGATTTCTCGCCGTGGACGAGGGGCGGATCGCAGCCGTCGGCGAGTGGGACGCGCGCCCACGAGGCTCCGCGATCGAGGTGATCGAGCTCGGGCCCGACGGGATCATCGTCCCCGGTTTCGTCGATCTCCACCTTCACGCGCCGCAGCTCGAGATGATCGGCTCGTACGGAGGCCATCTTCTCGAGTGGCTTCAGAACTACACGTTTCCCGCCGAAGCGAAGTTCTCGGATCCGGCGCACGCGGCGCGCGTCTCGCGGGCCTTCTTCGACGAGCTGCTGCGGCATGGAACGCTGACGGCGCTCGTCTTCTCGACGATCCACACGGGTGCGACCGAGGCGCTCTTCGAAGAAGCGGAGCGCCGCCAATTCCGCGCGGTCCTCGGCAAGACGATGATGGACCGGAACGCCCCGGCGGATCTTCTCGAGGATCCCGGGACCGCTCTCGCGGAATCGCGGAAGCTGATCCGGAAATGGCACGGACGGGGCCGGCTCGGCTACGCGATCACGCCGCGGTTCGCACCCACCTCGACCCCCGAGCTGCTTAACGCGGCGCGCACTCTTCGCCGGGAGTTTCCCGACGTCTGGGTCCACACGCACGTCTCCGAGAACGTCGCCGAGACCCGCTGGGTC
>JBHEOL010000087.1:0-6067 GCA_046261635.1 Thermoanaerobaculia bacterium
GTCGAGCCGTCGTAGAGCGAGGCGTTCGCGACGTCGAGCCCGGTCAGCAGGCACTGATGCGTCTGATACTCGAAGATCGCCTGCAGCGTTCCCTGCGAGACTTCCGGCTGGTACGGGGTGTACGCCGTCAGGAACTCGGAGCGCAGCAGGAGTTGATCGACGCAGGCGGGCTGGTAGTGCGGATAGACGCCCGCTCCGATGAAGGAGAGGTTGCGGTCGATGGAGAGATTCTTCGCGCCGCGCTCGTGGAACCAGCGCCGGACCTCGATCTCGGACCACGGTTTCGGAAGGTCGAGCAGGCCCTCGAGCCGGACTTCGGGCGGGATGCTGTCGAAGAGGCGGTCGATCGAGTCGACGCCGATCGTACGGAGCATTTCCCGCACGTCTTCTTCCGCGTTCGGGATGTAACGCATCGGAGCAGTCATAGGCATTCTTTGGTGGGGGAGCCGACAGGGATGGGCGCCCGCGGGGTCGAGGGTTGATGATAGGAGCCGGCCGCGATCGACCTCAACGCGGCCGGCCCGGATGGAGCGGTGGTCCGATCAGCTCTCGCTCTTGATGTAGTCGTCGTAATCCTCGGCCGACATCAGCTGCTCGAGCTCGGACTTATCGGTCATTTTGATCTTGACCATCCACCCGTCGCCGTACGGGTCGCTGTTGACCAGGTCGGGCTTTTCGGTCAGGTGGTCGTTGACCTCGATCACCTCTCCCGACACCGGGACGAACAGCTCCGAGACGGCCTTGACCGACTCGATGCTTCCGAGCTCGTCGCCGACTTCGACCGTCGATCCGGCCTGGGGCAGCTCGACGAAGACGACGTCACCGAGCTCCTTCTGTGCGTAATTGCTGATTCCGATCAGCGCGATATCGCCGTCGAGATGAACGTACTCGTGACTCCGGGCGTAGTAGTTTTCGCGAGGTTCCATGACTGGCATACTCCTCTTCAGCTCTTTTTCGGTCTCTTGTAAAACGGGGTCGGTACCACCCGGGCGCGCGTCTGCTTGCCGCGGATGAGAATGTTGATCTCGGTTCCCTCGGCCGCGAGAGCGGGCGGCACGTAAGCCAGGCCGATCGCCTTCCCGAGGGTCGGTGAGTGCGTTCCGCTGGTCACGATTCCGACCTCCTCGTCGCCGTCGACGATCGGGTAGCCGTGGCGCGCGATGCCACGATCGGTCATCTCGAACCCGACCAGCTTCCTCTTCGGCCCCTCGCTCTTCTCTCTCTCGAGAACATCGCGGCCGAAGAAGTCGCCCTTGCCGAGCTTCACGGTCCAGCCGAGGTCCGCCTCGATCGGGGTCGTGGTGTGATCGATGTCGTTTCCGTACAGTGCCATCTTCGCTTCGAGCCGCAGCGTGTCGCGCGCTCCGAGCCCTGCCGGAATGACGCCCTTCTCGCGCCCAGCCTCCAGCATCTTCCGGAACAGGGGCGCCGCCGCCTCGGGCGCGACGTAGACCTCGAAGCCGTCCTCGCCCGTGTACCCGGTCCGCGAGACGATCGCCTCCGCCCCGCTCACCTTCCCACGAGAGAATCGGTAGTACCCGATCGAGGAAAGATCGAGGTCGGTCAGTTTCTGGAGAACGCCTTCGGCCTCGGGGCCCTGGATCGCCAGCTGCGCGAACTCCGCGCTCCTGTTCTCGACCGCGACGTCCATCTCCTTCGCCGCGTCCGCCATCCACTCGTAATCCTTCTCGGCGTTCGAGGCGTTCACGACCACGAGGTAGTCGTCCTCGGCATTCCGATAGATGAGGATGTCGTCGACGAACCCGCCGGTCGGGTAGAGCAGTCCATTGTAGTGGCAGCGGCCGTCCTCGAGCTTCGAGACGTCGTTGCAGGTCAGCTTCTGGAGCAGCTCGAGCGCCTGCGGGCCCCGGACGAACACCTCCCCCATGTGGGAGACATAGAAAATCCCGGCACGCTCGCGCACGGCGCGGTGCTCTTCGAGGATGCCCGAGAACTGGACCGGGAGCTCCCAGCCGCCGAAATCGACCATTTTCCCCCCCAGCTCACGCTCGAGCTCGTTGAGCGGGGTCTTTTTCAGTGGAGTGTCGGGGGGCGTTTCGGCCATGCGGAGGAGCCTCCGAAGAGGGCGTAACGTAACACGAGCAAAAACAACCGGCAAGCGAATTCCGACCATGACGAAAGGGGGCGAAATCACGCGGGAGTAGTACGAATAGGACGAATAGGACCTATAGGACCTATAGGACGGAGACCAGTCGGGGCCGGCAAAGCCCACATTCGTCCTATTCGTCCTATCCGTCCTATCGTCCCAACCCCCACCCTTCCCGCACCAACCGCCCACCCACCTTTGAACTACCATTAGGGGGTGAAGAGCGAGATCGGTGACTTCCTCGATTACCTGACTTACGAGCGCAATGTCTCGATCCACACCGTCGAGGCGTACCGCTCCGATCTCGACGCTTTCTTCCTCTTTCTCTGCAACGACTACTTCACGACCAGCTTCGAGCTCCTCGATCCCCGGCAGATCGACCACCTGGCGGTGCGCTCCTGGCTGGCCCACCAGCAGCGGCGGAAGATGTCCCGCTCCTCGGTCGCCCGTCGCCTCTCGGCGGCCCGCTCCTTTTTCCGCTTTCTGATGCGGGAAGGGGTCGTCGAGGCCAACCCCGCGCGCGCCGTCGCCACGCCAAAGCGGGAAAAACACCTTCCCGCCGTCCTGCAGATCCCCGACATCGCCCTTCTTCTCGAACAGCCCGACCCTGCCTCCCCCCTCGGGCTGCGCGACCTGGCCTGGCTCGAGATCCTCTACGCCAGCGGCATCCGCGTGAGCGAGCTGGTCGCCATCGACCTCGACGACATCCAGCTCAAGGCGCGCCTACTCAAGGTCTACGGGAAAGGGTCGAAGGAGCGGATCGTCCCGTTCGGTCGAAAAGCCGAGCAGGCCGTGCGGCAGTGGCTGGAAGCCCGCAGCAGCATCGTCGGCGGCCGCTTCGAGGAAGAGCAGCCGCTCCTGGTCAACCATCGCGGGCAGAGGATCACGACCCGGAGCATCCGGAGACTCCTCGCCGGCTACGTACGCTCGGCCGCGCTGCGCGCCGGCGTCTCCCCTCACACCCTACGCCATTCGTTCGCGACCCACCTGCTCAACGCCGGCGCCGACCTCCGCTCGATCCAGGAGCTCCTCGGACACGTCTCCCTCTCGACCACCCAGAAGTACACCCACCTGACGGATTCCAAACTGATCGAGGTCTATCGGAAGGCGCACCCCCGGGGATAAGGCAGAAGTCAGAAGGCAGAAGGCAGAAGGCAGAAGTAAATGCAAAGGCAGAAGCAGAAGAAGAGGCTCCACACGTTCCTCAATCTCTGTCAAGCTACTCCGGCGCGCTTCTTGATGTTGTCTTTGCTGTTACTTCTGCCTTCTGACTTCTGCCTTCTGCCTTGCAGGTAAAGATGATTCAGGCGATCGTGCATCACGGGATTCTGAGCGACACGATCGAGTATTTCGCGACTGTCGCCGGGCCGAGCCTCGACCGGAAGTTCTTCTTCGAGCAGATCCGCGACCACCGCGGCCCGATGGTCCGCTACTTCGGCGGCCACGCCGAGGTCGCGCTCCAGCCCGAGGGCGTCCTTTTCTCGGGGAATGGCGGCATCTTCAGCGAGTACATGTTCGGCGGGCATTTTCCCGTCCAGGATCTGCTGAACGACGAGGTCGTGAACCGGCTGGTGCTGTTCGGCGGCGTTTACGACCGCGAGGCGAAGGAGCTCCGGTTCACGGGGCACACGAGCGGGTTCGAGACGTATGACGATCTCTTCTTCCACGGCAACGCGGTCGCGAATCACTTTTTCTTCATCGACGACCGTGGCGCGACCAAAACCGTGCAGCAGCGGCAGGAGAAGACGATCCGGACGCTCGGCAAGCTGCTCAAGCGCTCGCACAAGGTCGGTCGCGGCCAGTTCCTCGACCTGAGCCACGAGCTGCACGTCGCGCTCGGCGAGCCGGAATCGACCCTGTTCCTGATCCGGCTCGTTCACCGGACCTATCAGCGTCACTACGAAGACTGCCGCGCGGCCTACCATGGGCAGCGGTCGCTCGCGGAACTGGGAGGCGTCGCCGCGGAGCGCGCGGGGATCGATCCCTATCAACGCGAGCGCATTCAGATCGACGTCGTCTATCACCACTCGGAGAACCACCAGCTCATCGACGAGTACAAGCGGGTGCTCGCGGCGTGCAGCGGATCGAGGATCGGGCCCTCCGAGCGCGCGCGCCTGATGCGGCTCCGCACGCTCTCGCTGCGCAACAACATCCCCCTCTCGATCTTCGACACGCTCGAGGACATCGTCCTGCAGGACGCCGGCCCTCGTCCCCTCGAGTTGGCGGAACAGGAACCGCCCTACATCCAGTCGACCCGGGAGATCCTCGAGGGATTTCTGCTCGGAAAATCGGTCAGCCGGAAGCTCGGCTCCGCGGACCTGGTGACCCTGCTGGAGAACAAGCAGAAGGCCGTCGGCAACCGCGATCAGGCCTTCGAGGAGATCCTTCTCGATACCGGGCGCGCGATCGACGAGGCAGCGCGCACCGAGGCGGACTTCGAGCGGATGGAGTCGTTCGGAGAGCTCATCACCCTGTTCGACCGCTTCGATCACACGAGCATGCTGGTCAACAAGCTCGGCTTCATGGAAGACGTCGAGCTCTCGCCCGAGCACGTCCGCTCCATCCTCGGCAACATGCACGTGTTCGAAGAGCTCCGCCGCGGCCTGTTTCAGGGTCTCTTCATCGATCCCGTCGTCGGGAACGAGTACACCCTCTCCTACGGACGCCGCAAGCTGTTCGCCCTGATGCTCGGCATCATGCAGATCGACCAGAACGAGGCAACCATCCAGGATGTCGCCGGCGAGATCGGAAGGATCAACCGCCAGGAGCGCGCTTACTTCTCGCTCTATCGTCTCGCCCGGCGCCGCATGATGTCGTTCTATCTCGAGCTCAACACGGCCGAGGGGCGCGAGACGTTCCGGAAAGAGATCGCCGACGAGGCATCCCGCGACTCCGAGCTGCGGGAGCTCATCGAGCTGATCGACGACAAGCTCATCGACGACGTCATCACCAAGATCCGCCTCGAGGCCTTCTACATCAACCAGCTGCTTCCGCGGATCGTCGACGAGCAGGACGCTGCGATCCGGAACGACTTCCTCGTCAACTCCGGTCTCGACCGATTCCAGATCGAGGACCTCGAAGAGGAGTACTTCGAGATGCGCGACTTCCCGCCGCAGCTTCTCAACGCCATCCGCCAGCCGCGCTCCTGATCAGTCGCCCGCCACCAGTGCCGTCATCCGCCACGTCCCGCCATTCCGGTTGAAACCCGCCCGGTACCCGATCGGGCTGCGCACGTCGCTCTCCGCAACCCATCCTTCCACACCGGCCGGCGTTCTCACCCGGAGCCATTCGGCCGATTCCTCTTCCCGCCGGACCAGCTCGAGGATCTCGTGATCGACCCTCGCCACCTCGCCGGCCCGGGTCTCGGGACGCTCCCGCACCACCACGCGGCGCCCCGTGGCCGCGACGTGCTCGAACGCGTCCACGTCTTCGGGCCAGATGGCGTAGACGTAGGGCGCCCAGAACGACCGGTCGTCTCCCTCGCCGCGGAACGCGCCTCCGCCGCCGAGGATCGTATCGAGCTCCTCCCACAGCGCGGAAGATCCGGAAGCCGTCTCCCACTGCTGGATCAAGGCGTCGAAGCCGCCCCCGGGCCCGAACGAGGTCCGGATCGCCGGATCAACCATGCCGCGGAACGCCTCCATGTCGCGGTTTGCAACTGCCTGAACGAGCGCGGTCCGGTAGCCCGTGAACTCGGCGTCTCCACTCCCTTCATCGACCGGGCATAGGCGATCCGGCGCCGGCTCGCACGCCTGGGGGCGATCCGCGGCCCGGGCATCCACCCCACCGGGATCAGGCGCCGGAGCACAGGAGAGCGAGAACGCCAGGGGGAAGGCGACGAGAACGATCACGGGTCGCAGAAGAAATCTCATGGTCTCAGGGCGGAGCAAGCGCCGCGCCCGCTATGACGTCATCCTGAGGAGGCGCGGGACGTGGTCGTCGAACTCGAGGGTGTTGGCA
>JBHEOL010000227.1:0-4932 GCA_046261635.1 Thermoanaerobaculia bacterium
AAGCAAGGTGTCGATCACGAAAGACACACCGATCTACAGTTACGAGAACAAGTGGTACTACTTCAGCTCCGAGGCGAATCTTCGGGCATTTCGCGCCAACCCGGAAGAGTTCGCGACGGGCCGACTCGCTAGATACTAGGGACTAGGGACTAGGGGCAGCCAGAAGCCAGAAGAAAAGGCAGAAGGCAGAAGGCAGAAGTAAGAGCAACAGCAACGCCACTCCGTCATCCTGAGAGGCTGTGAAAGAAACCAGAGGGGCCGCGCTGGTTTCTTTCACAGCCTCTGAGGGAGCGCCGCGGGAACGGCGGATCCCACGGATCCGGTGGGCGCGACCGAAGGACTTCCTTTGTCGGCGCGGAAGGTTTCCGAACGAGCAAGCTCGCTTCTCGCGCGCCTCCTCAAGATGACGGGCAGCGCCGCGGTTTCCCAGCCTGTCTCTGCTTTTGCCTTTACTTCTGCCTTCTGCCTTCTGCCTTCTGCCTTTCCTAGCCCCTAGCCCCTGGCCCCTTGTCTTTCGCTACAATCCTGCCGATGGCCCGCCCGATCGACCCCTCGCTCAGCATCGACGCCACCGTCCGGGTCCGCTACAAGGAAACGGACCAGATGGGGATCGCGCATCACGCGAATTACCTCGCCTGGTTCGAGATCGGCCGGACCGATCTCTGCCGGGCGGCTGGAACGACGTATCGCGAGATCGAAGAGAGTGGGTTGCTGCTGGTGGTCACCGAGATCGGTTGCCGCTACCGCGTGCCGTTCCGCTACGACGACGACGTGGTGATCCGCACCGGCGTCGAGATCGCATCGCCCCGGGGGATGCGCTTCGTCTACGAGCTCCGCGGCAGCGAGGAGACGATCTGCGCTTCTGGGTTCAGCGCGCACATCTGGCTCGACCGCAACACGCGCCGCCCGATCGCGGTCCGCGGGCCGATCATCGAGGCATTCGCGCGATTCATCCCCCGGGGTTGAAGGAATCCGACCGGCGCGACGGGGGGGGTCCTACGCGATCTCGAGACCTCGCGCCGATGAGCAGAATGAGACCGCCCGCCCCTCGTCGTCGATGGAGAGGGTGTCTTCGATCCGGACGCCGAGCTCCTCCTCCGGGTAATAAAGGCCCGGCTCGATCGTCAGGACGTCACCGGGGTCGATGAGGTCGCGATTCCCCTTCGCGAGCGAGAACGACGGCCGCTCGTGGACCTCGAGGCCGACTCCGTGTCCGAGCCCGTGCACGTATCCGGCCGTGGTCCCCGGATGCGATCGTCCCGTCGGATGAGCGCGGGCCTCGAAGTAGTCGCACACGCGCGCCTGAGAGAGCGCGGCGAGCTCGCCTCCCCGCATCGCGTCTCGCGCGAGCTCGAACGCCTCGAGCACCTGCGCGTGAAGCTCCCGCAGCTTCGCCGGCACATCGCCCACGCAAAAGGTCCTGGTGAGGTCGAAGAAGTATCCCGTCTCGCGATCCGCCGGAAAGATGTCGATGACCAGAGGCGAAGAGGCGCGGACGACGGCGCCTCGATCTCCACGCGAGTGAGGGACTCCCGCGTCTCGCCCCTGAGAGACGATGGTCTCGTGATCCTCGATCATCCCGAGGCGGTCGATCTCCCGGCGGATGAAGTCCTTCAGGGATCCGATGGTCAGCGGATCCCCGCCGATCTCGAGGAGCCCGTCGCGGATCGAGGCGTCCCGCAACATGCTTCGCACCCCCGTCACCACCTGCTCGGTGCGGCGGCCCACCGAGGCGACCGCGGCGATCTCGCGCGCGTCCTTCCGCTTCCGAGCGCGTGAGATCAGATCCTCCTCACCGCGCCAGACGCGCCCTCCGCGACGCTCGAGCGCTTCGGTGACCCGGAGATACAGCGGAAACGGAAGAGGACCTTCGATGCCGATCGTGCCGCGCACCCCGGCGGCTTCGAGCATCCGCTCGACCAGCTCCGCCATCGCGACGGCGGCATCGGCCTCCCTCGAGAGAATTTCGCTCTGCCCCAGTTCGACCGTGGAGAGAAGCGCGAGTCCCGTCGAGGCGGCCTCGTCGCGCTCCATCGGATCGTGAACCAGGATCGTCCGGCCATTCCCCCGGATCGCCCATCCTCGGGTGACCCTGGCTCCGCGGGCGAGCCAGCGGAAGCCGGGATGCATCAACTCGTGCAGCGGCACGAGGATGGCGGCGAGATCGTGCTCGCCCATCAATCGGTCGAGGTCTGCGAGCATCGGAGAGGAGAGGCGACGGGGCCGCCTCAGGGGGCCCCGTCGGAGAGGTTCGATCAGGCGTTGCGGTCGAGAAACTTCTGCAGCTCGGCCTTCGGAAGAGCGCCGATCACCCGATCGACGACCTGCCCGTCCTTGAAGATCATCATCGTCGGGATCGAGGTGACCCCGAACTTCTGGGCGACGGCCGGGTTGTCGTCGACGTTCATCTTGGCGATCACGACCTTGCCGGCGTAAGTGGGAGCGAGCTCCTCGATGACCGGGCCGACGATCCGGCACGGGCCGCACCACGGCGCCCAGAAGTCGACGAAGACCGGCTTGTCGGACTTGAGAACCGTCTGCTCGAACTCGCTGTCAGTGACTTGTTTTATATGTTCAGACATGACTTCTCCTATCGGAAAGTTGCTCCAGCGGCAACGCGGCCCCGCTCCTCTGCATTCCGAAGAGCTCGCCGGCCGGCCTGGCCCCTTCCTGGTCTTTGCAACAATCGCGCATTCCAGGGACGAAGAAGGCAGAAAGCAGAAGGCAGAAGGCAGAAGTAAAGGCAGGGCAGGCTGGAAACCCTGGAGCGTCATCCGAACGCTCGGACTCGCTCGTTCTCAAACCGTGACCGGCGGTGTGGGGTTGCCGTTGTTCTTACTTCTGCCTTCTGCCTTCTGACTTCTGACTTCGCTCTTCTTCTGGCTTTCCCTCGCCCCTCGCCCCTGGAGTATCCTTTCCGCGGATGGCGGACCTCAGATCGCGCGCCGGAGCCCTACTGGAGCCGTTGGGCCGGGCGATCCCTCTCTCCCCAAACGCGATCACCCTGGTCGCCCTGGCGTGCAACCTCGCCGCGGCGGTCGCTCTCGCCCTCGCCCCTCAGGCCCGAATTCTGTGGCTCGTTGCGATCGCGCTCGCCGGGGTCGGGGGGCTTCTCGACATCCTCGACGGGGTCGTCGCCCGGGCTCGCAACCAGATGAGCCGATGGGGAGACTTTCTCGATCATTTCTGCGACCGCGTGAGCGACCTCTCGCTGATGGCGGGGTGGATTCTCGGGGCGGCGGTCCACCCGATGATCGGGATTCCCACCCTGGCTGCAGTAATGCTGAACGGTTACGTCGGGACTCAGGTGGAAGCGACGTTCCGCACCCGGGAGTACGAGACGGTGGGACGCGGTCAGTACTACGCGGCGATGCTCGGGCTGCCGATGCTGGCCTGGTGGCTCGGGGAGCGTCTCACGGCGGCGCCGATGGCCGGTCCGCTCAGCGGGGCCGACCTGCTGACGGCTGGGGTCGGGGCCGCGGCGATCTTCGGGACCCTGCAGAGGGTGCGAGTCGCCCGCCGCGTCGCAGCGAGTCAGGAGAGCGGTAAAGACAGTCGGCCCGTAGAATAGACGCCATGTCCCGTATTCGAATCGATCCTCTGAGCAACGAGCCGGTCCTCTTCGCGCCGGAGCGCCGGAGCCGGCCGAATGCGTTCGAAGCCAACGCGTCGACCGATCCCCTCTGCCCGTTCTGCCCCGGCAACGAGAGCGAGACACCGGCAGAGGTCGCGCGCATCGCGCATGGAGGCCGGTGGGAGGTGAGGGTCGTGCCGAACCGCTACCCGATGGTCGGGGGTGCTGGCGGAGGGGGCGTCCACGAGGTCGTCATCGAGAGCCCTTCGCACGAGGCGCGATTCGCGACGGTGGAGAACTCGCAGCGGGCGCGGATCCTGCGCGCATACCGGGAACGTTTCGCGGCGCACCGCAGAAACCGCGGGCTGCGACACATCGTGATCTTCCGGAACGACGGGCCGAAGGCCGGGCAGACGATCGCGCATCCGCACGCGCAGATCGTCGGACTCCCGTTCATCCCGGAGCGGCACAAGCGGCACGCGGCATCCCTCCGCGCGCGATCGAGGACGGGCGCGGCCTGTCCCCTCTGCGAAGAGGAGACCTCGGCGGCCGACCGCGTCCTGGCCGGCGACGCGCACTTCGTCGCGCTCGCCCCGCTCGTGGCACGCTCCCCCTACCAGATCAGGATCCAGCCGCGGCGCCATTCGCCCGACTTCGGCCAGATCGGCGAGTCCGAGCTCGAGTCGCTCGCCTCGCTCCTCGGCGCCGCCACGCGCGCGCTCGACCACACCCTCGGCTCTCCTTCCTGGAACCTCGTCATCCAGAGCGCCCCGCTGCGCATCGCCGGCGCGGAGGCGTTTCATTGGTACGTCGATCTCGTCCCGCGCCTCGCGCTCGACGGCGGGTTCGAGCTCGCGACCGGAATTCCGGTGAACATCGTCCCTCCGGAAGAGACGACGCGGGAGCTGCGTCACGCGATGCAGATGCGCAAGTGAGGACACTTGAACCATGATTCCGCTCCGAGACCGGAACCCCCGAACCTCGACCCCGTGGGTCAACTACACCCTCATCGCCCTCAACCTCGCGGGGTTCGCCTGGGAGCTCTCCCTCGGAGTGCGATTGGAGGCCTCGCTCGCGAGCGTTGCGTTCGTCCCCGAGCGATTCTGGCAGCCCGGGGGTTGGGGGGCGGACGGGATGTCGATGCTCGTCTCGATGTTCCTCCACGCCGGGTGGCTTCACATCGGAAGCAACATGCTCTACCTCTGGATCTTCGGCGACAACGTCGAGGACCGGCTGGGACACTTCCGCTACCTCGTCTTCTATCTCGCCAGCGGCTTCGCCGCGACCATGGCTCACGCCGTGTTCGCCGCCGGATCGGGCCTTCCCGCGATCGGCGCCAGCGGCGCCATCGCCAGGGG
>JBHEOL010000096.1:0-28145 GCA_046261635.1 Thermoanaerobaculia bacterium
TCTCTGGAGTGTCCCTCTCGAGGAGGTCGCCGCCCGGACGACCTCGAACTTCGAGCGATTCTTCGGCGTTGAGATTCCATCGTGAGCCGCGTGGATCTGTCGGTCGTGTTCCCGGTCTTCAACGAACAGGAGAATCTCCCGGTTCTGCTGGGCGAGATCAGGGAAGCGCTCGACCGCGAACCGTGGTCCTGGGAAGTCGTTGCGGTCGACGATGGCAGCCGGGACGGGAGCCTCGACGTCCTCAAGAGTCTCCGCCGGGAGTATCCGATGTTGAGAATCATCAGGCTCGCGCGCAACAGCGGTCAGACTGCAGCACTGGCCGCGGGATGGGAAGCCGCCAGAGGGCGGTATGTCGTCACGATCGACGCGGACCTGCAGAACGATCCGGCCGACATTCCGGGAATGATCCGTCTGCTCGAACGGGAGAACGTGGACATGGTGATCGGCGTCCGGGTCAAGCGGAAGGACACGATGAGCAAGAGGATTCAGTCCCGGATCGGCAACTCGGTTCGCAACTGGATCACAGGCGACCGGATCACGGACACGGGATGCTCGCTGAAACTGGTTCGCGCCGAGCGCATCGCGCGGATCCAGGTGTTCAACGGCATGCATCGTTTCCTGCCGACTCTGGTGCGGATGGAGGGGGGACGGGTCATTGAGACGCCCGTCAACCACCGACCGAGACGGTTCGGCGAGTCGAAATACGGCGCGGTGAACCGCGCGGCGCGCGGCCTGGCCGACTGCTTCGCGGTCCGCTGGATGGCCGCGCGCAAACTTCGGTATGAAGCCGAGGAGGTGGTGCCCGAATGAGCCTCGGCCCCACGACCTGGGATTTCTGGATCGCCTTCGGATTCCTCGGCCAGGCCGCTTTCTCCGCGCGATTTCTCGTTCAATGGATCTGGTCCGAAAAACAGGGGACCAGCGTCATCCCGATCTGGTTCTGGTATTTCTCGCTTCTCGGTGGCCTCATCCTCACGATTTACGCCATCCATCGCCACGATCCCGTCTTCATCGTGGGGCAGAGCTTCGGCCTCCTCGTTTACGTCCGGAACCTGATGCTCATCAGGGCAGAAAGAGGCCGGGTCTCGTGAGCTCGTGCGGGGAGCCGCGTTTCGACCCCGCCGAGCGCCGTATTCTGCTCGAGCTCGCGCGTCGTGCCATCGCCGCGGCGATTTCGGGAGAGGGGCCTCCTCCGCGACCTTCTCGAGTTCCGGAGAATCTGCGCGTTCCGGCGGCGGTCTTCGTCTCGCTTCATGTGAAAGGCGAACTGCGTGGCTGCATAGGCTCACTGGTCCCGGAGGCCCCGCTGGTGGATGCGGTTGCGGACATCGCGCGACTGGCCGCTTTCGAGGATCCTCGTTTCGACCCGGTCACGGAAGCCGAGCTCGCGGAGATCCATATCGAGATCTCGGTTCTGAGCCCCTTCGAACGGTGCGATCCCGAACAGATCGTGCTTGGCCGCGACGGGCTGATGATCCGCAAAGGTTCTCGCTCGGGCCTGTTTCTCCCGCAGGTGCCATTGGAGTGGGGATGGAGCCTCGAGGAGTACCTCGATCGCCTTTGTCAGAAGGGGAATCTCCCCGCCGGGGAATGGCGCAGGCCTGAGGTGAGTCTGGAGAGATTTACGGCGGAGATATTCGCTGAAAGCATTGACACGGAATAGTTTAAGCGACCTCGGCAAGCTTTTCCGTCCCCCCTTTGAATAAAACCCGCACAGGTGTCGTTCCCTTCATCGACCGATGCCCATGGTCGTCCAAATAAGAAGTATTACCGGAGGCTGCGACTACTCATGGCACACCGCAAGCGCGAGTTGATCGACGCGTTGTCGATCCGGCTGGCGATATTCAGGGACCGTAAGAAACGATGGGCGGAGAAGCGAGCCGCTGGATCGCGCAGGAAGGCGATGCTCGTGCTCGGAGCCGCGCTCTCGATCGGAGGCGTCACCGAGGCCTTTGACCAGGTCCAGTTCATCGTGCAGAAGAACCTCGACGGTGTGCAGGTGGTGCGATCCGCTCCCGAGGGAAATCGCGTGGTCGCCCAGATGAGTGAAGGGCTGACCGGCGACTCCCTTTACAAACTCGCCGGTATCGCGCCCGGGGGCCTCATTTCCCGCACCTCGGACCTGGTCGATCATGCCTTGTTCGCCGATCCGATCATTCCGGCTGATTTCCTGGCGAGCCTCTCGACCGCCGGGTTCCCCACGACCCTGGCAGCTCCGGCGGCGAATGCCTCCGATATCGACTTTGCGATGCTGACCGCCCAGGCGCGAGAAGCGTTTTTCCACTCCATTCCGTTCGGGTCGATCATCCACGAGAAGGCTCAGAAGTACGAAGTCGATCCCGCGCTCGTTGCCGCGGTGATCGAGCAGGAGTCGCGCTTCAAGCCGCGAGCCCGCTCACATCGCGGGGCGCGCGGCCTGATGCAGCTGATGCCCGCAACCGGAAAATGGATGGGGGCAAGAGACCTGTACGACCCCGAGCAGAACATCGATGCCGGCGTCCGCTATCTCAAGTACCTCGAGGAGCGTTTCGACGGAAACCGGACGAAGATCCTCGCCGCGTACAACGCCGGAGAGGGGAATGTCCGCAAGTACGGCGGGGTCCCTCCTTTTCGCGAGACTCGGACCTATGTGAAAAAGGTCGCGAGCAACTACGAGAGACGGACGCGCGAGTTGGCGGAGTTCGAGAAGAAGGCGATCGCCGAGCACGATCTCCCCAGATGAACAACTTCAGGATGAGTGGAAACGCGGGGCGGCCTTTCGGCCGCCCTTTCCATTTTCACCCTATCGATTCCCCTTCGGGCGGGCCCATGCCGCGGGTTGCGTAGCCTTATCCGGTTGAAACGTTTGACGTTTAAAGCGGTCTGGGCTACTTTTAAGCCGGGATTTTCCGCAACCAGATGGGAGGGGCAAATGGTGCGTGTGCATTTCTGGGTTACGGTTCTGCTGCTGCTGAGTGCAGGAGCCCTCATCGGGGCGACGCAGCCGCCGCGTGATCTCCGGCTCGTCGACGGTCATTGGACGCCTTACGATCCGCCGGATCCCGCGCTTTTTCCGGCAGGCAGCCAGGTTCACATCATCGAGCGGGGCGACACTCTCTGGGATCTCGCCCGGCGTTATTACGGAGACGGCTACCTCTGGCCCCAACTCTGGGAGCTCAACACTTACATCCGCGATGCGCACTGGATCTACCCGGGCGATCCTCTGCTGATTCAAGGCGAGATCACCACGGGAGAGATCGTCACCGAGACTGTGACCGATGCCTATCCGGTCACCGAAACCGACATGATGGCTTCGCTGGTTCCGGCCACCCATCCGGTCGCGATCGGCTCCGAGTCGGACATTTACTGTTGGGGATATCTCGGAGATCCGGACGAGTACCTTCCGAACCGAATCGTCTCGTATGAGGATTACGAGGTGAAGTACATGCCCCGGGCGGTCACGCAGGATAACGGCGTCACCGATGGGGACATCATCTTCATCGAGATCGGGGATGCGAGCCTGGTCCAGCCGGGCGAGACTTACATCGTCGTCTCTCCACGGGATCTGATCCGTCATCCGGTCACCGATGCCACCGTCGGGCGCCACTACGGTTACCGGGGACGGGTGCGGGTTCTCTGCATCACGGGCAACACGGCGACGGCGATGGTCGTGCAGAGCTGTGAGCCCATCCAACTGGGCGACGCGATCAAGCCGATGCCGCTTCATCCGATCCCGCTCGCCCGCATGACCGAGATGGCCGGGGTCTGCTCTCCCCCGAGCGGTCGGCAGGACGGATTCATCGTCAACGCCAAGGACTATACCGAGGCGCTGGGTGAAGGGAACGTGGTGGAGATCAACCTCGGACGCGACCATCTGGTCGAGCCCGGCACGTTCCTGACGGTCTTCCGCGACAGCTCGATCGCAGGGAATCCTCGTTTGGTTCTCGGCGAGATCGGGGTGCTGACCGCCGAGGGCGGCACCGCGACGGGACAGATCGTCAGAATGCGCTATACGATGAGAGTCGGCGATCGTGTCGAGCTCAAGTGACCTCTCCGTCCGTCGTGCGGACTGAGGGTCGGGGCCAGGCATCTGCCTGGCCCTGTTTCGTTCTGGCTGGATTTTTTTCTCCCGCTCCAACGGTTGAGGAGAATGCTGGTAGAATCGCCGATCCTGAGGGTCCATAGCTCAGCGGTTAGAGCTACCGGCTCATAACCGGCAGGTCCCAGGTTCGAATCCTGGTGGACCCACCAGCTCATAACATGATGAAACAAGACACGTGTCTGGCGCGATGCCGCTTCGGGAGCTCAGCCGAACCCGAAGCGGCCGCCGACTATCGACGGCTCGATCGAGGGGCGTTCCTTGCCGGAACGCCCCTTTTCTTTTTCAGCGGAGGAGATCGTTGACTGGGATTATGGACAAAATATGGGAGCTGCAAACGGTACTGAGTGGACTGGCCGGCAAGGAACACGCGCTGGCAAACAAGCCGGAAGCTTACGCGAGCGTCGAAAAGGAGCTGGTGGCTTCCAAGAGCGATGCTGAGACGCGTCGGCAGAGGATCGAAGAGCTGGGCAAACAGCGCAGGAAAGTCGAGGGAGATCTCTCGGACGCCCAGGAGAGGCTGAAGAAGTTCCAGGGGCAGCTGATGCAGGTCAAGAACCAGGATCAGTACGCCGCCGCCTGGAGAGAGATCGACATGGCCAGGAAGCTCGTGAAGGAGCTCGAGGATGCCGACCTCGCCCTGATGGGTGAGGCCGAAGAGCTCGAAGGCGCCCTGGCCGCGATCGAACAGGCGCAGGGGGAGATCCAGTCGCGGCACGACGAGCAGTACGAGATCTGGCAGTCCTCGCTCGGCGGGTTGAGGGACGAGGTGGCGGAAATCCGCGAGCGCGCGGCCCACCTGGAAAAGCAGATCCCCGAGAATCTCCGGCGCCAGTTCCATCAGATCCTGCGTCATCGACAGGGAGTGGCGGTGGCGAGAGTCGTCGGAACCGCGTGCGGAGAATGCCGGGTCCACGTTCGCCCGGCGAGTCTCCAGCGGATTCAGCGCGGCGAGGTCGTCGTGTGTGACGGTTGTAGCCGTTTCTACTACATCGACAAGGTCGCATCCTGAAGGTGGCGTCATTGATCACGAGAGCCCCTCGCGCGAGCGCCGAGCCGGCAGGGTGGGGCACCATCGTGGCTCTCATCCGGTCCGCCGATTCCCGGCGGGATGGAACAGCCGCATGAGCAGCGTCCGCGAACGCGTCGAGGCCATCGAGAGGCGGATCGCCGGCGCTGCGGAGCGGTCGGGCAGGCCGAGGCAGGAGATCGCGCTGATCGCGGTGAGCAAGACGTTCGGTCCCGAGGCCGTCGAAGCCGCGATCGAGGCCGGGATCCGCGACTTGGGCGAGAACCGCGTCCAGGAGGCCAGAGACAAGATTCCGGGCGTAAAAAGCCCGGTCCGCTGGCACATGATCGGGCATCTTCAGTCCAACAAGGCGAAAGAGGCCGTCGGGCTCTTCGACGTGATTCAGACGATCCACTCCGTGTCGCTGGCCGATCGCGTCGCGCGTGTGGCCGGTGAAATCTCGAAGCGAGTGGATGTCCTTCTGCAGGTCAACGTCGGCGCCGAGGAGCAGAAGAGCGGGGTCGACCCGGCCGGCCTCCCGGCCCTGGCCGCCCACGTTTCCGGGCTTCCGGAGTTGCGAATGATCGGCCTGATGACGATTCCACCCCTGGGTTCTCCCGACCAGGTGCGCCCACTGTTCGCCCAGATCCGCGAGTTGCGCGACCGGCTTCGTGAGCGGCACGAGGAGTGCCGCGAGTTGTCGATGGGAATGTCGGACGACTTCGAAGTGGCGATTGAAGAGGGCGCGACGATGGTGCGGATAGGCCGGGCGATCTTCGGGGGGAGGGGATGAACCGGGTCGGCGGCGCGTTTCTCTATTCGCTGGTGAACACGCTGTTCATCATCTTCTCGGTCCTCGAGTTCCTGATCATCGGATGGGTGATCCTCTCGTGGGTCCTGTTCTTCGCATCACGGGGATCGTTCCGCTGGAGATACCCCCGATTTTTCGGCACCCTGGAGCTGATCGGCGAGTTCCTCGGCCGCGCCCTCTCCCCGATTCTCGCGCCGATCAGACGCCTTCTGCCCCCCGGGAAGACGGGCGGAATCGACTGGTCTCCGTTGCTGCTCCTGCTGGTCATCTACTTCATTCGCTCGTTTCTGCGGATGCTGCTGGTCTGACCGCGGCTTTGCTGGAAAGCTGACGGAGCCTATACTCGAGGGAAAAGTGAGGGGAGGGACGGGGCGATGATGGATCTCACGCCACTCGAAATCCAGAAGCAGACCTTCGGCAAGACCATGCGGGGGTACGACGCGGACGAGGTTCGCGGGTACCTCCACGTCGTGGCTGAAGAGATCGAGAGACTCCTCAAGGACGTGGACCGGCTCGAGCGCGAGAACAGGATGCTGCGCGAGCAGGTCGCCGAACAGGCCGACCGGGAGCACATCCTCAAGGACACGCTCCTTTCCGCTCAGAAGGTCTCGGAAGAGCTGAAGATCAACGCACGCAAGGAAGCGGAGTTGATCGTGAAGGACGCCGAGCTGCTCTCCGAGCGCATCATGGCCCAAGCGATGGCGCGCGTCGGAGACATCGAACGAAAGATCCAGGATCTCAAGCTCACTCGGAGGGAGATCCGGAACAAGGTCCAGAGCTCGCTCGATACCTTCGAGCAGATGGTCCAGCTCGATCAGGAGCAGGAGGCAACCGAGCTTCCGATCACCCAGCTCTACCGCCGCAATCAGGAGGGGTGATCGCCCCTCAGACGATGCGATCTCCGTCACGCCACGCCGCGGAGACGAGATTGATCCCGAAGTGGTAGACGAGGTGAAGGAAGGAGGGGGCGTCGAGGAGAACCAGGTCTGCTCGTTTCCCCGCCTCGAGAGTTCCCGTCTGCTCGGCCAGGCCGAGCGAGCTCGCGCCGTTGAGCGTGGCGGCCGTCAGCGCCTCTTCCACGGTCAGGCGCATTCTGAGTGAGGCGAGCTGAATCACCAGCTGCATCGACTCGGTCATCGACGATCCGGGGTTGCAGTCGGTCGACAGCGAGACCGCGGCGCCGGCATCGATGAGCGCTCTCCCCGGAGCGAACCGTTCGGACATCAGAAAAAGGCTCGTGGCCGGGAGGAGGTTTGCCACGGTCCCCGAGGCCGCGAGCGCGCGGATTCCGTCCTCCGAGACGTACATCAGGTGATCGGCCGAGGCGGCTCCGACTTCCGCGGCCAGAGCGGCTCCACCCGTGTCGCTCAGCTCGTCCGCATGGATCCGCGGAGTCAATCCATCCTTCGCTCCGGCCAGGAGAACTTCCCGCCCTTCCTCGGCTGTGTAGACGCCCCGCTCCACGAACACGTCGCAGAAGCGCGCAAGCCCGGCTCGCGCGGCCTCGGGCTGGATGAATCCGATCACTTCGTCCAGGTAAGCCCTTCGCGCGCGCGCCGATCCGCGCGCTTCCGGCGGCACTTCATGCGCGGCCAGGCAGGTGGGGACCAGCCTGACCGGGGAGCTCGGAGCGGCGGAAGCGATCGCGCGGAGCTGTTTGAGCTCGTCCTCGCGTCGCAGCCCGTACCCGCTCTTGGCCTCCGCCGTCGTCGTTCCGTGGCGCGCCATCGTCGTGCACCGGGCGAGCACCAGAGCGGTCAGCGACTCCTCGGAGGCCTGACGGGTTTCCCTGACCGTGGCGGCGATCCCGCCACCGCTCGCAGCGATCTGCTCGTAGCTCTCCCCCTGGAGACGGCGGTTGAATTCCGATTCCCGGAGACCCGCGAAAGGAAGATGCGTGTGTGAGTCGACGAATCCGGGGATCGCCGTCCCACCCTTCCCGTCGATTTCCTCGACGTTTCCGCCACGTGCCTCGGGGGGAATCTTCGATTCCGGGCCGATCCAGGCGATCCGCCCCCCGTCGATGACGATCGCGCCGTTCTGGATCACGCGGATACGGCCCATCTCGCCGCCCCGCCGGGCGTGACGGCCCGTTGGCGTGGCGATCTGGGTGAGATTTCGAATGAGGATCGGCATTGCGGCTCCGCGGCCGGCTTCCGGCCTGTCAGGAATGTGGCTTCTCGATGAACTCGCAGATCCGAAGATAGACCGCCCGCGAGATGGATTCCTTCGCTTCCTTCGAACAGCCGGCGACGTGTGGGGTCAGGATGAGCCGGTCACCCGAAGGCCACTCGGCTCCGGCGGGAGGCTCCTTCTCGAACACATCCATCGCGACGCCGCCGAGACGCCCGGATGAGAGCGCGGACAGGAGAGCTTCCTGATCCACGACGGCGCCGCGCGAGGTGTTGACGACGAATGCACCGGGAGGAAGTGTCCCGATGGCCTTCCGATCGACCATCCCGCGCGTCTCCGCGTTGAGCGGCACATGAAGGGTCAGAATGTCGCTCTGCCCAAGCAAAGCGTCGAGTGTCTCCACGCGCCGTGCGCCGCGCTCGCGGATCTGTTCGGAAGAGAGATACGGATCGTAGGCGGCGATCGCCATGCCGAAACCAGAAGCGAGCTGCGACACCCTCGTGCCGACGCGCTCGATCCCGACGATTCCGAGCCGGTACCCCGAGAGCTCGCGCCGGGTCGAGCAGTCTTCGCGGATCCACTCGCCGCGCCGCACCATCCCGCTGTAAAGGGGGACCGTGCGGGTCAGCGCGATCAGGTGCCCGACCACGAGCTCGGCAACCGCGTTGGCATTCTCTCCCGGGACCCCGATGATGCGGACACCCCGGGCCGCGGCGGTATCGGCGTCGATGTTGTCCAGGCCGCTCGTTCCCTGCACGATGACCCGCAGGGAGTCGGCTCCCGCGAAGGCGGCGGGGCCGATCGTGTTGTGATGCCGGCTGACGAGAACCGAGGCCCCGGCGATCCGCGCGGCCAGCTCTGCCTCGTCCCGGCAGGGGTGGTAGTCGACATCGAACCGTCCGTCGCTCGTCAGGAGGTCGAGCAGGACCGGGTCGACGTCCGCGGCAATCAGAACGCGCGTGCGCATCTCGGCAGCGATTCTAACCGACGGGGAAGCAATCTCCGGCGAGCCCTCCGCGATCATGCGGTATTCTCGCTGGCGATGGAGTCGGCCGCGGAACAAGGGAGCATGAGCGCGACGAAAAAAAAGAGCGCGCGATGGCGCCGCATCGTCCGCAAGCATCGCCACGCGCTGGTCCTGTGGGGCATCGTCGTCACGCTGCTGCTCATCCCGACGATCTTCTCGGGGCGGGTCCTCTCACCCAACGACGTCTACTACGGCCATGATCCGTGGCGAAGCCTTCGCGAGGTCGAGACCCGGAACCCTCTGTTGAGCGATCCTCCGTCGTCGTGGATGCCTCTCTGGTCTCTCGTCAAGAGCTCGCCCGAGTCGTTCCATTGGATTCCCTGGGTCGGAGGCGGGATTCCCGGTTGGGGCTCTGCCGGCGCCGCCGTGCTGTCGCCGGTCGTTCTTCTCCCGATTCTCCTCGTCCCGCTCCTATTCTCGTATCTGGCGATCGTTCTGGCGAAATTGACGGTCGGCTTCGCACTAGCCTATGGATGGCTGCGAGAAGAGCGTATGGGGCGCAGGAATGCGGCTCTCGGAGCGTTGCTCTTCTCCGCCTGCGGGGTTTATTCGGTCTGGTGGCTCTGGCAGGCGACCAACGCCACGGTTTTCTATCCGGCGGTGTTCTGGATTCTTCGGCGAGCCTGGTCGGGGCGGACGACCCCGATTCTCCTTCAGATCGGGCTTGCACTCGCTCTCGGGCTCTCCGGCTTTCCGGCAACCGCCATCTACGTCGGATGGGCGGCGTTGGCCTATGCGGGTTGGCTCGCCATTTCGACCCGGAGGATCCCCGTCGGTGAGCTTGCGAAAGGAGCGGCCGCGGTCGCGCTCGCCGTCGTGCTGGCCGCACCGCTGCTCGCACCCTTCGCGAGCTTCATCCAGCGGACCGGATACCTCGAGGGACGGGAGTCCGTCGCGGCTGCGGCGGCCGGCCGTTATCCGACCGACCACCTGTTCGCCTTCTTCGATCCGTTCCGCCTCGGTGACGCTGGGAGGGGTCTTTGGACGGGCGATGCCGCGCTCGGCATTTCGAATAATTTCAATGAGTCGACGGTCTACCTCGGGTTCATCGCGCTGCCGCTCGCCGCGATCGGCCTTTTCGCCCGCCGGCGAGACCGCTGGTTCTGGCTGGCATTCCTCGCGGTTCTGCTGCTGGTTCTCTTCGCTCCGTGGGATGGGCTGGCGAAGGTCTTCGGCTCGCTGCCTGGGATTCGGTATTCGCCGCTGCCTCGATTGAGATTTCTCCTGCCGCTGCCGGTCGCCTACCTCGCGGCTGCTGGTGCCGGGATGCTCCTCCGCAATCGCGCGAATCTCCGGCTCCTCGCCATGGGCCTTCTCGGTGCGTGGCTGGCGCTCGACCTCGGGACGTTCGCGGTCCGTTACTACCCCTTCCCGACGTTTGAGGTGGCGACCCTTCCCCGGTCGCAGACGATCGCACGGCTGCAGGCGGAGCAACCCCCGTTTCGAATCGCGCCATTTTTCGATTTTCTCTGGCCCAACTCGGCGCAGCTCGTAGGTCTCGAGGACGTCCGGAGCCATTTCGGGTCGGAAGAGCGATGGAGGCGGCTGCTGAACAGGTTCGCTCCGGGGAGCTTCGGGTCGTCGGGCACGGTCATTCAGTTCAACAGCCTCAATTTCGATTTCGAGGATCCGCTGGTCTCGTTTCTCAACATCCGGTGGTTTGCCGAGCAGCCGAGCATCGACATCCTCCGGTGGCGCATCGCCGAGCAGAGCTCGCTCAGCGAGCCGGTTGAGGGAGCGTACCGGCTGCTTGCTGGACGGGAGCTCCGCCAGGCCATCGAGGTCGACGGGAGCCTGCAGTCCGTCGATCTCAATTTCGACGGTCCCCGTGCGTGGGCGAGTGAAGCGGCAATCGTGCTCGGCCTGATCCGCCCTGAAACCGGAGAGACGGTCTGGACCCGGAGGATCGATTTCGAGGATCTGGTCCGGCTGCCGAAGGTGTACGTCCCGATCCGGCCCTGGGCCCGGGAGGGGAACGTGGTGATCCTGTCGATGAAGGCAGAGTCGATGGCGGCGAGCGTTCCCCGTGGAGGGAGTGGCGGAATCGCGTACGGGCTCGTGCGGTCTCCGATCATCCTGCACTCGGTCCATGAGGACGGGCGGCTGTTCGAGAACCTCGCAGCGCAGGATCGACACTTCGCGGTCTGGAGAGTGGAGTCGATGAGCTTCGACGAGTTCCTGTCCGCGCGCGAGCTGGACCTGGGTCGGGTTGCGGTCCTCACGGGCGGCAGCTCCCCGGAGATCGCAGACACGCTCGAATCCGTTCCCGCGGCGTCGAGGCGCGTCTCGCTGCGGACGCGATGGTCGCCTGATCGCGCAGCGATTCAGACCGAGTCGGAGGCGCCTTTCCTGCTGGTGACTTCGGAGAAGATCACGCCGGAGCTCGAGATCAGGGTGGATGGAGAAATGAGGGAGGCGATCGAGGTCAACGGGATGTTCGCCGCGGTCTCGATGGAAGCCGGGACGCACGAAGTAACTCTCCAGCGGCGGATCGGGCGAGGATTCTGGCTGCCGTCTGCGGGGGCGGCCGTGGCCGTGGTGGCTCTCGTTCTGGTGGGTCGGGGGCGAGTGCGCTCGGGCCGGCGGCTCACTCCCGGCGCTCGGCGACGAAGATGAACTGATAGCCGAGCAGCGAGGGCCACATCCGCGTCAGGCCGATCAGGATGCGCTCGAGCAGCGATAGAATCGGGCCGGGAACGAAAGGAAAGACGAGCCGAATCGGAACGATGGACGCTCGTTCGGCGAGGATCGTCAAGCCTGCTCCCTCCAGTTCGCGGCGCGCCGTGCGTCGGGTGTAGAACCTCAGGTGCGTCGCGTCGAGGATTCCGCGGTCCGAGTATTCGAATCTCCCCACGAGAACCGACGCTCGAATGGCGAGGTTCGCAACGTTGGGCACCGAGATGAAGACGCGTCCGCCCTGGTTCATGCCGTCCAGGGCCTTGTCGAGCAGGCGGCCCGGGTACTTCATGTGCTCGAGGACGTCCGCCATGACGATCGCGTCCGCGCCGGAAGGGACGCGGGGGATCTGCTCGAGGTCGGCGATGATGACGCGATCGAAGCGCCTCCAGAGTGAGCCGATGTTCTCGAGAATGTACTCACAGGCGATCGTACGGGCGAAGTGGTTCCTGACGGCAGCGCCCAGCTCTCCGCCGAAGGCGCCGAGGTCGAGCAGGACCCCGCCACGCGGCGCGTGGGCGCGGATGAGATCGATCAGGATTCGATGGCTGCTGCCCGCGAAGTCCTTGAACTCGTAAACGTGCCCTTTGTAACTCGGGCGTGATTGTCCGCCGCCCGGTTTAGTGCCGTGCTGGGGAGGGTCCGTTACTGCGACGGAGTTTGAAGGCGGCATAGGGGGCGAATCCCGCGATCAGAAGAAACTTCCGAGAGACCCGGGGAGGTTGATGGGGATGCTGCCGACGTTCTTGAGGTCGATCGACAGTCTGAAGTCTCGATCGCGCCGCGGCGCGCCGGTCCGATATTCGAGAAAGTCCCGGAACTCGAAGCCGACGTTGTAGCACGAAGCATTGAATCGAGCGAAATAGCGCTGTTCGAGGAACTCCTCGCGCTCGGCGTCGTAGTTGACGGTGGCGTCGAGCCGAAGCCGGTCTTTCCAGAGCGGAATGCCCGTCCCGATGCGGAATTGGCTGGAATCCCCCGCGGTGGCTCCCGGGGGCGCGAACCTCGAGAACCAGTTGAAATTCAGATAGCGGTTTCCTCCGGCGCCGACGAGGTTGGCCGACAGGTTCACCTGGTCGATCTGATCGGTCACATTCCCGAAGACGACGTCGGCGTCGAGCAGAAGCGACTGATACGGATTGACGTGAACGTTCAACGTGAGCGGGGTCGTGTCCGTCTCGACCCGTTGTCCGCCCACGAACTGGGTGTAGGGATCGGCCAGAGACATCGTCTGGCGGAGGCCGATCGACATGACTTCGCGCGCATTGCCACCTTCGTCGCTCGACTTGGCGATCAGCCGGTTCACGAGAGCGTACTCGATCGACTCCCTGACGAGCGGCAGGTAGGGCGTGTCGACCGTGTCGAATCGAATGACCTGGCTCTGGTCGTCGACCTCGCTCGTGTACAGGTAACGGACGCGCGGTTCGATGACGTGCTTGAAGCGCGAGAACCCCCCGAGCTCGCGGTTGAAGATCCGCGAAAGGGAAGGGCCCACCATCTCGACCTGTCCCTGCATGTACTCGCGCGAGAGCGACTCGTCCAGGACCTCGAATGTGCTGGGATCGCGGCTGGCCGTGTACCAGGTTTCGCGTAGCGAGATCTGCGGCTTGACCGAGATCCAGCTCGGTGTGCGCAGCTGCAGGGAAAGGGTCGGGAAAATGTCGCCGCGGAAATACTCGCCCGCCAAGCTGCTCCGGAGATGCGCGGCCGAGCTTTCCATGGAGTAATAAAGCGGCGTCCCTCCCACCCTGGTCGGGTAGATCGCGAACTGGACCGACGGAAGCTGCTCGAACGTCTCGGACGCTTCGCGTGAGAAGAACTGCTCGCGCCGGTCCGCTCGGATATTCAGGGAGTAGTTGTCCTTGTTCTTGGCCAGGTACGCCGCCGAATAGATGCTCGAGATGGACGTGATCTCGAAGCTCCGTTCGTAGAAGCGAAAAAACTCCAGGTCGGAGAAGTCGTGGATATCGACGACGCCGCGAAACCCTCCCGGGAGATCTTCCTGGCGGTGCGTGTAGTCGTAACGCCACTGGATCTCGTTGTCGAAATCCGGATCCGTGACCGCGTAGGCCGCCAGCTCTCCCTTGATGTCCACCGTCGGAACGTACCTGGTGTTCACCCCGAGCCCGTAGTATCCCTCGGTGTGGAGGTCGGTTGAGAGTGTGACGTCGGCCGACTGGCCGAGCGGAATGAAATACGAGGTTCCAAGGTACGAGCCGAGCCGGCTGCGGAATCCGAGTTTCGGCATCAGGAATCCCCGCGCCCGGTCCTGCTTGGTGGGGAAGACCATGTATGGAGTCCACAGCACGGGCAGCTTGCCGGCCTTGAACGAGACATCATGCAGTCGCGCGTAGTCGTCCAGCGTGATTTCTCCCCGGTCGACCACGAACGACCAGGAAGGATCATCGATGTCGCACGAGGTGAAAACCCCTTCCGTGAGTCGATAGGTGTCGGAGGAGATCTTTTCGATCTTTTTTCCCCGGAAGTAAATCGAGGGCTCGAAGGAGCCGGTGGCGTCGAACAGCGTGCCCGTTTCCGTCGACAGGTTGTAGACCATCCGCTGGGCGGTGAGGCGCCGTGTGCCCTGGTCCATGATCACATTGCCATCGGCCAGAACGTCGGCCGTTCTCTCGTTCCATGTGATCTGGTCCGCTCGTATCGTGAGATCGGCGTACACGATCCGGACGTTGCCCGTCAGGATGTAGTACTCGCCCTGCTGGATCTGCTGGTTGTCGGCGGTCCAGTTGATGCTCCCGCCCGCGTCCTTGACCTTGAACTCGAAGCTGAACCTCCCGCTCTCGGCCGTCTGGGCGGCGAGTCGTGGGGGAGCGACAGCGAAGGCCAGGGCGATGGCGATGAGAGCGGACGCGAATCTCGGCATTGGGGGCTTATCCCTTGACCGCGATTGTATCCGACGGGCCGGCCCCGTCGCCGGCGCGTCCCGCGTCCGAAAGGAACTCAATCTCGCGGATCACCCGGAGGGTCTCCGCGAGTTGCATGCGAAGCTTCATGACCTCCAGTTGCCGAAGTCTCGCCTGACGCTCGTCGAGCGAGCGCTGCCGGCGTTTTTCGAGCGCGAGCGCCCAGGCGAGTCGGACCACCTTCCGATTGGCCTCGGCACTCATCCCTCGTGGAATCATTCGTCGGACCGGATGCGCGATCCGCGCCGCCAGAGTGGTGTCGAGGAGTCCCAGTGCCGCCTCCTCCCGCAGCTCCGAGGCGACCGCCCAGGACCGCCAGAAGACCGATCCGGCCGCCGTCAGCGCGACCAACGCGGCGAGGGTGGAGACGACCGTGAGCGGATCGGCGACCTCGGGAACCCGCTGGCCCGCCAGCGCGGCGGCCAGCGCGGCGATCAGAGTCACGCCCTGGGTCGCGGCCGCCGGAGTCGATCGCCCGATCAGCGCTGCTGCCACCGCCCCCGAAACGACTCCCGACAGGAACAGCGCAATCAGCACCCTCAGTGGCGCATGAGCGCCGAGGATCAGCGGCAGGCCGAACCCGACGGCGACGACCCCTCCCGTGAGGATGCCGTCGAACACGTCGTGCTCTCCGGCCCGGCGGCTGACGAGAATTACGGCCGTGCCCACCAGCACACCAGGCACGATCGCCGTCAGCTCGGGCCTGAGCCACGGCCCGATCAGGAATGCGGCGATACCCCCTCCCATACCGGTCAGCAGGGAGCGGACCAGCCAGGCCGGGATCGCATCGTCGAGATCCTTCAGATAGCGGGCGGCCGCGAAAACCAGCGGGATCGCGAGCAGGAGGGCGAATGCGTAGAGGTGATTCATGAGCCAGGCCCCGGAGGGATTGCTGAATCGACGGGATGGGTCAAGAACCACGTCCGGGCGCGGTCGATATCGGTTTGAATCTGGTACGTCAGCTCGAGGGCCGAGCGGAATTGCTGTTCCCTCCGCAGGAGCTTGTGGAAATAGAGGCGCACGCTGTCTCCGTAGACGTTCGAGGCGAAGTCGAGGATGTGGCTTTCGATGGTCGTCCCGTAGTTTTCGTACAGCGTCGGACGGATCCCGATGTTGGTCACGCTCCCGAAGTGCTGCGTGAACGTTTCGAATCGGGAGCTGGTGATGAAGACCCCCGACTCCGGAAAAAGCTGATTCGACGTTTCGAGGTTCACGGTCGGGAATCCGATCTTGCGGCCGAGCCGCTGTCCCGTGGCCACACGCCCATCCACGTAGAAGGTCCGCCCCATGAGCAGCTTCGTGACGCGCATCGCCCCCTTCCGGATCGCCTCCCTCAGGAGTGAGCTCGAGATCCGGATGCCCCGGATTCGGACCTGGGGAACTCCCACGACGTCGAATCCGAGCGAGCGGCCGAAACTCTCCAGCAGCGTGAGGGTCCCTTCCCGGCCGGCCCCGAAGCAGAAGTCGACTCCAATCCTCACCTCAGCCACCCGGAGCGCGGAGACGAGGAACTCCCGGATGAACTTCTCGGCGCTCCACCGGGAAAATTCGTGACTGAACGGGATGACGAGCACCGTGTCGACCCCCAGCGATTCGAGGATCTCCTCCTTCTGTGCGAGCGTCAGGATCTGAAGGGGGACCCGGTCCGGGGCGATGATGGAAAGCGGGTGAGGGTGAAACGTGATGACCACCGACGGACGTCCGAGCTCGCGGGCGCGAGCCACCACGCTACGGACGATCTCCTGATGGCCGACGTGCATGCCGTCGAAATTGCCGATCGTGGCGATGCCATCGGGTGGCAAGTCTGTTTGTCGGAGGGGATCCTGGACGACGAGCATGAATGAAGTCAGTGCCGCGCTTTCACGACTCTCCCCGGCGGGCGAGCCCTGGCCGGAGCGAGATCCCCCCGGGCGATGCAGACGGCCGATGGCGCATTCTACCTCAGGGGGCTACGAGGCCCCCGCAAAAGTGGAAGTTTCCGCTGGAGATCGCCGTCCGGATCCGCGGCGGACGGGTAGACGAGGTGGGACCCTGCGAGCAGATCGTCGACGGCCTCGATAAACGGGCTCGTGCGCAGGGAATCGGCGAAACAAGCTGCGCCCGGGCGCTGTTCTGAAGTCGAAATGGGTGGCTTTTATCTGGAACACTCGCGCGAGCTGCGCCGGCAGTTGGGGGCCGAGTTGCCGACCGAGGAGCTGAGGCGGCTTCATCAGCGTCAGCCGTGGAAGCACGCGCTCGTGTTCGCCGGGCTGGTTCTGGCTCTCGCGCTCGCTCTGGCGGGGGCGGCCCTTCTCGAATCCTGGCTGCTATGGGTCCCCGCCGCCTTCGTAGCCGGGTTCGCCATTTTCAATTTCACCATCATGCTGCACGAGGTGGTTCATCACACGGTGCTGCGAAGCCCCGACGCGCGGATCCACCGGGCTCTGGAGCTGCTCTACGCGGTCCCGAGCGGGATCTCGGCCTCGCAGTTCACGCGCTGGCACCTCGATCATCACGCCAATCTCGGGTCGGATCTGGGCGATCCGAAGCGGCACCATCTCTCGCCGAAGATCAATGCCCGGTGGTTGAAGATCCTCTATTTCACGCCGGCCCTGTTCTTCATCTATTTCAGGGCAGCCAGACGCGAGACTGCCACCTACGAGCCGGAGCTGCAGAAAAAGATTGCGGGCGAACGCCGGTTCACGATTCTCTTCCACCTCTCGATTCTGGCGGCCGTCTGGTTTTTCGCGGGTTTCGACATCGCGTTCCGCGCGTATATCGTGCCGGTATTCTTCGTCTTTCCGATCGCCTTCGCGCTCAACCGGCTCGGCCAGCACTACGACATCGATCCGGAAGACACGGCGAAATGGGCCACATTCGTCCGGAGCTCGCGTTTCTGGAACCTCGCCTATCTCTGCTCGAATCTTCATCTCGAGCATCATTATTTTCCGTCCGTTCCGCTCTACAACCTGCCGCGGCTGCAGCGGCTGCTGCTCCCTTTCTACGAAAAGCGGGGGATGAAGCCACGAACGTACGGCGGGTTGTTCTGGGGCTACATCGTTCTCAATCGGGCTCCCCACTCGAATTGGGAGGGAGAGCCAGCTCCGCCTGCCACGATCCAGCCTTCGAGAACATGAGGGACGACTAGGGACGAAAGGCATTTTGTCGATAGAAATGTTTTACAGGATGGCGCGGATCGACTTCTCCATTTTCTGGATCCCTTCCGCTGCTTCCTCGGACTCGAGGTTGAGGTGCGGGCGGAATCGGATCGACTGGTGTCCCGATGCGAGAACGAGAAGATCGTTGGCCTCCATCTCGTCGATCGCCTTGTTGCGGATCTCGGCGGACGGAAGGTCGAAAGCGCACATCAGCCCCCGTCCGCGGACGTTGGACACCACATCCGGGAGCGATTCCGCCAGGCGGTGCAGGCCGCCGAGGAATTCCTTGCCGATTTTCGCTGCGTGCTCGACGAGCTTCTCTTCTTCGATGATCTCGAAGAAACGCTGGGAGCGGACCATGTCCGTCAGATTGCCGCCCCAGGTCGAGTTGATCCGGGACGAGATTTTGAAGACGTTGTCCGCGATGTCGAAAATCCGGTCGTTCGCGGCGAAGCCGCAGACCTGAGTCTTCTTTCCGAAGCAGAAGATGTCCGGTTCGACGCCGAAATGCTGGAACGCCCACATCTTTCCGGTCAGCCCGACACCCGTCTGGACCTCGTCGAAAATCAGGAGCATCTCGTTCTCGTCGCAGAGCTGTCGGACGGCGGCGAAGAACTCCCGCCGGAAGTGGTTGTCGCCACCCTCGCCCTGGATCGGCTCCATGATGAATGCCGCGATATCGTCCTTCCGTTCGTGCAGGAACTTCTTGGCCGCCTCGATCGCCTCTTTCTCGACTTTCTCGGTTGCGGCCAGGTTCTCGTCGGTCAGCGGGAAGCGAAGCTTGGGACTCGCGATCCGCGGCCAGTCGAATTTCGGGAAGTACTGAGTTTTCCTCGGATCGGCCGTGTTGGTCAGCGACAGGGTGTAGCCCGTGCGGCCGTGGAAGGCTTCGCTCAGATGCATGATCTGGCGCCCCTTCTCGTCCCTCACGCCCTTCTTGAAGTTCTTCCTGACCTTCCAGTCGAAGGCGGTCTTGAGCGCATTCTCGATCGCGAGTGCTCCACCTTCCACGAAGAACATGTGTTTCGCGTGGGAAGGCGGAACCGCGACGCGGCTGAATGTTGCGACGAACTCGGCCATCTCCGCGGTGTAGATGTCGGAATTGGCGATTTTGTTCAGCGCGACGTCGGCGAGGCGCTCGCGGAACTCGGGGTTGTCCATGCGCGGGTGGTTGTAGCCGATCGGGCATGAAGCGAAGTTGGAGAAGAAGTCGAGCATCTTTCGACCCTTCTTCGCGTCGAACACCCAGGACCCGTGCGACTTCCGCAGGTCCATGACGATGTCGTAGCCGTCGGCAAGCATGTGACGGGAAAGGACTTCGTGCACCTGGGAGGGCTGCACGTGCATTCTCTTATCGGTTATCGGGGCTATGGCCATTGAACACCTCAGGTAATTTCTCGGGTCGGATCATATCATCGAGAAGGGAAGCTCCGGCCCGCGCGCCCACCGCTGCGAAGGCCCCGAAAGACGAGGGTTTTCTGAGCCGAAACAGCAATGCGGCGCCCCTCGTCAGGATGGGTCGGAGATCACACTGCAGCCCTGCATGATTCCTGGCTCCGGATGAGATAGCCTATGCGCGGCGCAACCCGCTCCGCCGCCCCCCGGCTCGACGGGGGAGGGGCCTCCGGACCCTGAAGGACGGGTATCGGGTGGACTGGAATGAGCGCACGAGACACACCGGCGAAACCAAAGGAGATTGCATGAAGGACATCGTGATTCTCTCTGCCGCCAGGACGCCGATCGGCTCCTTTCAAGGCAGTCTTTCCTCATTGAGCGCGCATCAGCTCGGCTCATTCGCGATCAAGTGCGCGATTCGGAACGCCGGGATCAAGCCCGAGCAGGTTCAGTACGTGCTGATGGGAAACGTGCTTCAGGCGGGGCAGGGACAGGCGCCCGCCCGCCAGGCCTCGATTGCCGCCGGCGTGCCGACTGGTGCCGGAGCGCTGACCGTGCACAAGGTCTGCAGCTCGGGCCTCAAGGCGGTGATGATCGCGGCCAACGACATCCGCTGCGGCGACTACGAGGTGGCCGTCGCGGGTGGAATGGAGTCGATGAGCAACGCGCCGTATCTGCTCCCGCAGGCGCGCGGCGGCTACCGGATGGGCCACGGCAAGGTGGTTGATTCGATGATCAGCGACGGCCTGTGGGATCCGTACGGCGACAAGCACATGGGCAACTGCGCGGAGACTTGCGTGGCCGAGTACAAGTTCACGCGCGAGGAGCAGGACCAGTTCTCGCGCGAGTCGTACGAGCGCGCCCAGGCCGCCTCGAAGGAGGGAAAATTCAAGAACGAAATCGCGGTCGTCGAGATCGAGACCCGCAAGGGGAAGTCGGTCGTCGTCGATGACGAGGAGCCGTTCGCTGCTCCGCTCGACAAGATGAGCACCCTCCGTCCCGCATTCAACAAGGAAGGGAGCGTAACCGTCGCCAATTCCTCGAAGATCAGCGATGGCGCCGCGGCTCTCGTCGTCACCTCGGCCGAGTGGGCCGAGAAGAACGGCGTCAAGCCGATCGCCAGGATCGTGGCTCACGCGACCATGTCCCAGGATCCGGAATGGTTCACCACCGCTCCGGGCGGCGCCATCAAGAAGGTCCTCGAGAAGGCCGGACTCTCGGTCGGCGACATCGATCTTTTCGAGGTCAACGAGGCATTCGCTGCCGTGGCGCTCGCTGCGATGAAGGATGCCGGCATTCCCCGTGAGAAGCTCAACGTCAACGGTGGCGCTGTTGCCCTCGGTCACCCGATCGGCTCCAGCGGAGCCCGCATCCTCACGACCCTGATCCACGCTCTCGGCGAGCGGGGAGGCAAGCGGGGACTCGTCGCGATCTGTAACGGCGGTGGAGAAGCCACCTCGATGATCATCGAGCGGCTCTGATCTTCTTTTGGTATAAAACGTCCTCCAGCCGGATCGAAGGGGGAGCTCGTGATCAATAAGGTCGTTATGACTGCCGACGAAGCCGTTCGCGATGTGCAGGACGGCATGACTCTCGTCGTGGGAGGCTTCGGTCTCTGCGGGATCCCCGAAAACCTGATTGCCGCGCTCGTACGCCGCGGGGTGAGGAACCTCACGTGCGTTTCCAACAATGCGGGCGTGGACGACTGGGGACTCGGTCTTCTCCTTCAAACCCGGCAGATCACCAGGATGGTCTCCTCCTACGTCGGAGAGAACGCCGAGTTCGAGCGTCAGTACCTCGCCGGCGAGCTCCAGGTCGAGTTCGTCCCGCAGGGAACGCTCGCCGAGAGGATGCGTGCTGGCGGTTCGGGAATCCCCGCCTTCTTCACGCCCGCGGGCTACGGCACGGTCGTGGCCGAAGGAAAAGAGACCCGCGAGTTCGACGGCAAGGATTATGTGATGGAGCGCGGGATTGTCGGAGACTTCTCCATGGTCGCTGCGTGGAAGGGTGACCGCTACGGCAACCTCGTCTTCAGGAAAACGGCGAGGAATTTCAATCCCGTCGCGGCGATGGCGGGGAGGATCTGCGTCGCCGAGGTGGAAGAGATGGTCGAGGTGGGCGAGCTCGACCCCGATCACGTTCACCTGCCCGGGATCTTCGTCCATCGGATCCTCGTCGCCGCGCGGGAGAAGCGGATCGAGCAGCGGACCGTCCGGAAGAAGTAGGATCCCTCTCAGGATGACGGGATCGGCCCGATGCGGGCGGCGAGCTCGCTGCGCCGGATCTTTCCGAGCGCCGATCGGGGAATCGCCGCAATGTGCAGGGCCCGCGGGCGCTCGAATGGCAGCACGGAGCGCGAGAAGGTCTCGAGGATCTCCTGCGATCGGACCTGCTCGTTCACGGCCAGGTGGATCACGTGACCGAGGCGTGTGTCCTCGACCGCGAAGACGGCTGCATCCGCCCTCGGAAAACGGGCAAGCACGCCGGCGAGAATCTCATCCAGCCGAGCCAGTGAGACCGACTCTCCTCCGATTTTGAAGAACTCCGAGGCGCGCCCCCCAGGCTCGAGAATCACGATTCCGTCCGCCACCTTCAGCCGTACCCGATCCTCGGTGAGGAACCATCCTTCATTCTTCGGATCGATGAAGCGAGGTTGATCGCCCTCCTCCTCCACTCCATATCCGGTGAAGAGCGATTCACCGCGGACGGCCAGATGGCCGTCCTCGACCCGGACTTCGAGGTGCGGAAGCGCGCGCAGATCGGAGAGGGCGACATGGCCGATCGATTCGAGTGGGGCCGTTGCGATCTGAGAGCAGCACTCGGTCATGCCGTAGCTCGGAAGGACGGGCCATCCGAGCTCGCGCGCGGCCGAAAGGAGGTCGTCGGGTGTCCGTCCTCCCCCGATCACGACCGCCCGCATCGAGGGTGGAGACTCGATGTGCCGTTCGGTCAGATCGGCGAGTTGGGCGGGCACGAGCGCGGAGAGGGAAACGTCCGCGGCCCGCACCAGCCGGGCGAACTCCCGCGCGTTCCACGTTTCCAGCTCAGCGACCCGGCTGCCGGTCAGAAAGGCTCGGGCGTGGATTCCGATGCCTCCCACGTGAAAGCCGGGAAGGGGTGAGCACCAGACGTCGCTCTCCCCGGCCTCGAGATGATCATTCACCGCACGTGCGCTGGCGAGGATCGCCCTTTTCGAGAGCGCAACGAGTTTGAGCGCGCCGGTGCTGCCGGAGCTGGTGACCCAGACGTGCGCCGGAAGATCCGGCGCCGCGCGATGGATGCGTACGAGCCGTATCCGCTCGGTTGCAGGAAGCCGCGGATTGAGAAGAAGAACGGAGGTGTCGTCGGCGAAGTCGATCACCGCAAGGGTCTCCAGTCGAGACTCTCGAGCTGTTCATCGAACCCGAGGCCCGTGCCACCGACAGGCAGAAGCCGGGAGCCATCGACTCGGATGATCTCGCTGAAGGAGTTCGTCTCGTAGCTGTCGTGCGAGAGGAGACCGCACGGAAGCAGAGACTTGGGGCGGTCGCGCCATAGTGTCGCGGCGTTCCATGCGGCCCACATCTGTCCGAGAGGGTGATCCATGGCGCTGGTGATGACGACCGGTTTCTTCGCCGCGATGGCATCCTCGATGACGGAATCATCTTCCGAGGCCGGTTTGATCACCGCGATGTCCCATGAGTCGGGCGCCGGTTTTTCCCTGTCGGCCGCGATCGGGATCTTCCATCGGGACCGGATCCTTCTCCACAGGCCGCTGTCCGCCGGTGCAGGGTCCTCGAGGAACTCGATCCGGGATCGAAGCGTGGACGAGATCGCGCTGAGGAATTGATCGATCTCGGCGAGGCCGTATGCCGAGTTGAAGTCGAGACGAAGGCGGAAGCCGAGCGAGAGAATCGCGGCGGAGCGCTCCATCAGGAGCTCGGAGTCATGGACCGCATCGTTCCCGAGTTTGATCTTCAATCGGTCGTAGCCCGCAGCCTCGAGGATGGGAAGGTCGATGACGCGATCGATCGGCCCGAGCGGAAAATGGCTCGGCGGGATCTTCAAATCTCCGAAAAGGGAGTAGCCGGCCTCGCGAGATTCGCCATCGATCGCGGCGCAGCGGATTGACCGGGTCGCCAGAGGAGAAGGCTCTTCCGCGCGAAGGGAATCGAGGTGGGTCTCGAGCGGGGCGTCGCCGAGCTCCGGCCAGGGATGAAGGTCAGCGTACCCCTGCCCGATCCGCAGGAGGGCTCCGGTCCGCGGTGCGCGGGCAGTCCGAGCGTTCGGTGGCCATCGCGGATGGAGCTCGTAGCGATGGAACCAGATCTTCATCCGAGTACGAGTCCGAGCGAGAAGAGGAGTCCGTAGCCTGCCTGGAGAGCGGCGGATCTTCCGAGGGTAGCGTTGAGTGCTGCCCCGCGGTCGACGCGCGCTCTTCGAATGATCGAGATTACGAGTGGGAGGAGAGCGAGCGGGAGCAGTGCGGCGACGAGCTCCCCGCGCGCGGCCCACCACGTCCCGAGCGCAAGCGGCGCGAAGGAGAACAGCGCGATCTCGCCGATCGCGAAGCTCCTGCCGAACCGCACGGCGAGCGTCCGCTTCGCACTCCGGGCGTCTCCCTCCATGTCGCGAAGGTTGTTTACGGCCAGCAGCACGGTCGAGAGCATTCCAACCGCCAGCCCCGCGAGCGCAGCATCGACGCCCCACGTCAGAGTCTGGAGGTAATACGTCCCACCCACGGCGACGAGCCCGAAGAAAACGATGACGAAAATCTCACCGAGCCCGTTGTAGGCGAGCGGCCATGGGCCGCCCGTGTAAATGTAGCCGGCGGCGATCGAGGCCAGGCCGATGGCGAGAAGAGGCCAGCCGCCTCGAATCAGCAGCGGGATGCCAGCCGCCGCGGCCACCGCGAAGCAGAGCCATGCGCCCCTCATCACGCGTCTCCCTTCGATCAGCCCCGATGCCGTGACCCGAGCCGGCCCGACGCGCATGTGATCGTCCGTGCCCTTTTCGAAATCGATCGCGTCGTTGACCAGATTCGTCGCGATCTGGATCAGCAGGGCCCCCGTTAGCGCGAGTATCGACCAGATCCAGATGATCCGGCCCGCATGTTCCCAGGCGAGAGCCGTTCCGACCGCGACCGGAGCCACCGCTGCGATCAGCGTCTTCGGGCGTGCTGCGAGAATCCAGTCGCGGGGGCGGAGGCTCATCGGTCAGAGTTTACGACGCCAGCCGGCCCCCATCACGGAAGCCTCTTGAATTTCTTGAAATTCGGCTTCCGTTTCTCCACGAAGGCGTTCTTCCCTTCCTGCGCTTCCTCGCTCATGTAATAGAGCAGCGTGGCGTTCCCGGCGAGGTCGAGAAGGCCGATCTGGCCGTCGCAATCCGCGTTCAGCGCGGCCTTCAGGCACCGGAGCGCGAGCGGGGAGTGCTCGAGCATCTCGCGCGCCCACTGGAGGGTCTCCTCCTCGAGCCGCTCGACCGGGACGACCGTGTTGACCAGCCCCATCTCGAGCGCCTGTTGCGCGTCGTACTGGCGGCAGAGGTACCAGATCTCGCGGGCCTTCTTCTGGCCGACGATTCTCGCCAGGTAAGCCGATCCGAGCCCTCCGTCGAACGAGCCGACTTTCGGGCCCGTCTGACCGAACCGCGCGTTTTCGGCCGCGATCGTCAGATCGCAGACGACGTGAAGGACGTGGCCCCCTCCGATGGCATAACCCGCCACCATGGCGATGACCGGCTTCGGCACACTCCTGATCTGCTTCTGGACGTCGAGGATGTTGAGCCGCGGCACGCCGTCCTTTCCGACATAGCCCGCTTTCCCGCGGACCTTCTGGTCGCCGCCCGAGCAGAAGGCCTCGCGCCCTTCGCCCGTGAGGATGATCACTCCAATCTCCTCGTCTTCCCGCGCCAGCTCGAATGCCTCACGGAGCTCCATCACCGTCTGCGGCCGGAACGCGTTGCGGACTTCAGGGCGGTTGATCGTGATCTTCGCAACCCCGTCCTCCGTCCGCTCGTATCGAATGTCTTCGAAATCGTGCAGCTTGATCCAGTCTTTCATGGTCGATCCTTTTATCAGTTTTTGCCGGGCGCGCCGGTTGGTGAGGCGAGCGTGGCGAGAAAATCGGCCACGCGCTGTCCGAATTCCTCAGCGGCTTCCCAGGGGACCCTGTGTCCCACCCCTGGAGCGATCCAGAGTCGTGCGTCCGGGGCCTCGTCGGCCGCCCGCCGCGCCACTTCGGCGTACCTGCCGTCGCGCTCGCCAGCGATCCAGAGCAGCGGGAGCTTCAGCTCGCGGATTCGGGAACCCACCGGTTTCTGGACCGCTGGAGACCAGCATCGCAAAGCGGTCGCCAGGGCGCCGCGATCGAAGTCGAGCTCCGCCCGTCGCGGCGCGGCCGCGGGTCCTCCGAACACCGGCTGGCCGTTCCATGCGTCGAGAACGCTCTCCCACGTTTCCGTTTCGAACCTCGCCGCCCACGCGTCGTCACGAACACGACGCATCTGGCGCTCGACCTCCCCCTCGACGCCAAGGCCGGCCGAGACGATCACGGCGCCCGCGAAGACATCCGGTCTCGCCAGCAGTGCCTGCAGCACCAACCGTCCGCCGAGCGAGTAGCCGACGAGGATGGCGCCCGGATCCGTCGTCGCGATCGAGCGGGCGAAACTCGCTCCCCACAACTCGGGAGTCTGCTCCTCGAGAGACTTGTCGAAGAGGTCGATGGCCCGGAGGGCAGAGCCGGATGATTTCTCCCATCGTTCCCGGAAGGGCTCCCAGTCGTCACCGCTTCCGAGAAATCCGTGGATGCACCAGATCATCCTTCCTCCGGGAAGCGGTCGAGCTCGTCCCAGAATCGTCGGCTCTCTTCGTCGTCCGGGCGGATCTCCAGGATGACCCGCCGGGGAAGAGCAGCGGGAAATTCTCCCCCGTCCCATGACTGGTGCGGCAAGCCCCACATCCTCGCCCATGGTTCGAGAGAAATCTCATGAGGGCTTTCGATCAGGGTTTCGCGCCTCGACGGGTCGATCCGGCGCAGCGAAGCGACGCGCTCGAAGATGCGCCCGCCACCGTTGTTGATGACCGCGATCCGGATCGGTGCGTCGGGAACGGTCCGGAGGGCCCAGGGGGCCGAGAGGTCGTAGAGGGCGGTGAGATCCCCGACGACGCACCAGTGTTCACGGTCCTTCTCGACCATTCCGAGAAACGTCGAGAGCTGGCCGTCGATCCCATTGGCGCCCCGGTTTGCCGCGACGCGCCACGACCTTCCGCGGGTCGCGGCGAGATCCCATTCGCGAATCGGAAGGGAGTTGCCGAGGTAAACGAGTGACGAGGCAGGCACCGAGAGCGAGAGGCGACGGACGAGCGCCGCCTCGGAGACGGGCCAGCGTTCCAGGAGATCTTCGAGCCGCGCCAGGGCGGCGCGGTCGCGCTCGTGAACCTGATCGGCGCGGGTGGGACGTGGAGAGAGCTGCAGCGCGGAGAGATCCGTGCGCAGATGCTCGCCGTGCGCGATCCCGGCGAAGGGAAGAGTGCTGACCGAAAGAACCGGGAGTGCTCGAAGCGTTTCCTCGAGGTCGCGCCAGAGCCTGAGGGCGGGAACCCCTCCAATTCTGAGAATGGCGTCGAATCCGGCGGTTCCGAGAATTCGCTCGCCGGAGCGAATGAGGAGGTGCCCGAGCTCGGGATCCTCGCGGAGGCCGGAGAGAGGCTCCGCGTAGACGGGGGCACCGGCGGCGACGATCAGGGCGCGGACCGCGGAGCGCGCCCGTTCCTCGATCTCTCCAACGACGATCAGGGGGCGATTGAAGGCGTCGAGAAACGATTCGATCTCCCTCGAGACTTCATCCGCCGGCTCGACTCGGGGCGAGGCGGGAGCGAAGGAGATGCCCGCCCCCGGCGCGGGAATCGGCCCCGCCATGAGCGGCTCGTCGAGTGCGATGTTGATGTGGATCGGCCGGGTGCGGCACCAGGAGGGGAGTGTGACCGGCGCGGTTTCGGGCAGGTCGATGGCCCTCTCGACGAAGGGGACGAACAGCGAGGCCTGTTCGATGGCCTGGGACGCGCCCGTTCCGCGGTACCGCGCCGGGCGGTCCGCGGTCACGAGCACGAGAGGGACTCCGCTGTAATGAGCCTCGATCGCGGCGGGGAGCAGTTCGGCTGCGGCGGTGCCCGAGGTCGTTACGACCGCCACCGGGTGACCCGTCGCTCGAGCCCGTCCGAGTGCGAAGAAGGCGGCGCTCCGCTCTTCGAAGAACGAGTGAATGCGGACATCCCTCTCGGAGAGAACGGCGATGAGTGGCGCGTTGCGGGATCCGCCGCAACAGACGAACTCTTCGACGGAGCTCGCGATGAGGGCGTCGATCAACTGGGCCGATCTCTCGAGCGAAGTCATGATGGATTCTCCTCGAGGCCGAACAGTCCGCGGACCTGCTCCCGTTTTCGCGCGAGCTCTTTCCGTTCCATCTCCATCCGGCTCCCTGCGAGCACTCCCGCTCCGGCACCGATCCGAACCTGCAGCCCGCTCCATGAGACGTTTCTGATCCCGACCAGACAGAGCGCGTCTCCGTTCGGAAAAAGCGCGCCGAACGGGGCGCCGAATTCCCTGCGGCCGACTCCGTGATCTGCCCACCGGAGCCAGGCAGCCGCCGCCGGGTTCCGCGGCGCGGATCCGAGAGCGGCCGTCGGATGGAGCGCGGCGACGATCTCTTCGAACCCGGGTGCGCGATCGGGACGCAGCGCGATCGCGGTTTTCAGATGAGCGAGACCGGGAAGTTCGACGACAGTGGTCGGTCCGACCTCGGGCACTCCGAACGGCGTCAGTTGCTCCGTGATGTCCTCCACCACCATCTGGTGCTCGGCCTGCTCTTTCGGGTCATCGAGAAGCTCGCGGACCCGATCCAGGGACCTCGCTCCGGCGAGAGCCATCGTGGTCAGCTCTCCGCTGCGAATCGAGAACAGCGGTTCGGGCGTGGCTC
>JBHEOL010000099.1:0-35179 GCA_046261635.1 Thermoanaerobaculia bacterium
TGCCCTAGCGGGGAACAGAATGGGGTGGGCCGCTTCGGGCATCCGCGGATTCGTAATTTTCGAGTCCGATCCGTATAATGCGGCCCCTCGCGCGAGTGGAAGCCGGCCATCATCGGTCCCCAGGGGTCGGCGCGCGAAACCCACCGGAGGTGCCTTCTTGGCAGAAACTCAGTACGACCTGATCGTCATCGGCAGCGGACCGGGCGGATATGTCGCCGGAATTCGCGCAGGACAGCTCGGCCTCAAGGTCGCCGTCATCGAAAAAGACCCGTTCGTGGGAGGGACCTGCCTTCACCGCGGATGCATCCCGACGAAGGCGCTGCTCGAGAACGCCGAAATCTGGCACAAGATTCAGAAATCGAAGGAGTTCGGCATCACGGTGGGCGATGTGAAGCTCGACTTCAACGTCGTCCAGGAGCGGAAGCAGTCGGTCGTCGACAAGAACGCCAAAGGCGTCGAGTTTCTCTTCAAGAAGAACAAGGTCGAGCGGATCCAGGGGTTCGGCCGGCTCGCCGGGAAGAACACGGTCGAGGTCGAAGGCGAAGACGGGAAGAAGACGAAGCTGACGACGAAGAACATTCTGCTCGCCACGGGCTCGGTGCCGAAGGACCTGCCGCACATCAAGTCGGACGGGAAGAAGATCATCAACTCGGACCACATTCTGAATCTGCAGCACGTGCCGAAGTCGATGCTGGTGATCGGCGCCGGTGCGGTCGGCTGCGAGTTCGCCTCGATCTTCCACAGCTTCGGAACCGAAGTGACCATCGTCGAGGTCCTTCCCCAGCTGCTTCCAATCGAGGACGCGGACATCTCGAAGGAGTTCACCCGCCTCTACAAGAAGCGCGGCATCACCGTCATGACCGATGTGAAGGTCGAGAGCTGCACGCCGACCGAAAACGGGGTCAAGACCGTGGTCGCGCTCAAGAACGGCAAGCAGCAGGAGATCGAGACCGAGCTGGTGCTCTCCGCGACGGGGCGCCGCCCGGTGACTGAGAACATCGGCCTCGACGGTACGAAAGTGAAGACCGACCGGGGATTCGTGCTGGTCGATCCCTACATGAAGACCGACGAACCGGGCGTGTGGGCCATCGGTGACATCGTACCGACCCCCGCTCTCGCTCACGTCGCGTCGGCCGAGGGGATTCTCGCGGTCGAGCAGATGGCCGGGCTCGAAGTGAAACCGATCAACTACAACCATGTGCCGAACGCCACCTACAGCGATCCGGAAGTCGCTTCCGTCGGGCTGAGCGAGGCGAAGGCGAAAGAGCAGGGCTACGATGTGAAGGTCGGCAAGTTCCCCTTCACCGCGAACGCGAAGGCGAAGATCATCGGCGCTTCCGGCGGCCTGGTGAAATTCGTCTCGGAGGCGAAGTACGACGAGCTTCTCGGCGTCCACATCGTCGGCCCCAAGGCGACCGAGCTGATCGCGGAAGCATGCGTTGCCCTGAGCCTCGAGGCGACGGCCGAGTCGATCGCGAAGACGATCCACGCGCACCCGACGCTTTCGGAGGCGATGATGGAAGCTGGCGAAGACGTTCACGGCCATTCGATTCACCAGTAAGCACACCGAATTGAGGTCGCTGGCCGGCCGGGCTGGCGACCGAAAACCGCACCCGTCGGAGCGGAAGCGACCGCTTTCACTCCGGAATTGACCTCAGGAGAGGATTTCACCGCTTGACGCAACAGCCTAACCAGGAAGAGGGCGGAGCACTCAGCCGCGACCAGCTCCTCGACATCGCCCATCACCTCAGAATGACGCGCTCACTCGAGGAGCGCATCGTCGCGCTCTTCCGCCAGTCGAAGGGTCATCGGCGGGATCTACCGCTCCCTCGGCCAGGAAGCCGAAAGCGTCGCCTCCGCGTACGCCCTCGACTTCGCCGCGGGCGACGTCGTCTCCCCCCTGATCCGGAACCTCGGTTCGATCATGGTCGCCGGGTTCACCCCGGTCGAAGTGCTCCGCCAGTACATGGCGAAGGGGAACTCGCTCTGTCGCGGCCGCGACCTGAACAACCATTGGGCCGACCTCGATCGCGGTTTCATCGGCCCGATCTCGATGCTCGGCGACATGGTTCCCGTCGTGGCCGGGATCACCCTGGCGGGAAGAATGAAGAAGAAGAACATCGTCGGGATGGTCTACGTCGGCGACGGGGCCTCCTCGACGGGAGCATTCGCCGAGGGGATCAACTTCGCCGCGGTCCAGCGTCTCCCTCTCGTGATCGTGATCGAAGACAACGGCTATGCGTACTCGACCCCGACGTACAAGCAGACCGCGGCGCGCACTCTCGCGGACAAGGCGGTCGGCTACGGTTGCTGGGGCGAGACCGTCGACGGCAACGACGTGTTCGCCGTCTACGACGCGTCGCGCCGCGCCGTCGATCGCGCGCGAAACGGCGGAGGCGTCACCCTGCTGGAGGTCAAGACCTTCCGGATGAAGGGTCACGCCGAGCACGACAACCAGTCGTACGTCCCCCCCGAGGTCCTCGAGGAGTGGCGTCAGAAGGACCCGATCGACCGCTACGAGAAGCTGCTCATCGCCGCGGGCCACGCCACGCGCGAGGAGCTCGATGCGATCCAGGCGAGGGTCCGCGAGGAGCTCGACCGCGCTGTCGAGGAAGCCGAGGCCTCCCCCATGCCGCTTCCCGAGGAAGCGCAGTACGGCGTCTACGCGGGCGACGGGTACTGGGACAATCCACCCCTCTGTGAGACCAGGCGATGACGACGGGACCGGCCTTCGACCAGGAAGTCACGTACCTCGAAGCCATCCGCCAGGCCATGTGGGAGGAGATGGAGCGCGATCCCGCGGTGTTCCTGATCGGCGAGGACGTCGGCCAGTATGGTGGCGCGTTCCGGACGAGCGCAGGGCTGATCGACCATTTCGGAGCCGGTCGTGTGATCGACACCCCGATCGCGGAAGCGGCGATCGTCGGCGCAGCCGCGGGCGCCGCCATGGCGGGGATGCGGCCGATCGCCGAGATGCAGTTCATCGACTTCATCTCCTGCGCGTTCGACATGTTGACCAATCTCGCGGCGACCCAGAGATACCGCACAGGTATCGGTGTGCCGATGGTCGTGCGCGGCCCCTCGGGCGGAGGCGTCCACGGCGGTCCGTTTCACTCGCTCAACCCCGAAGCGTTCTTCATGAACACGCCCGGCCTGAAGATCGTCACTCCCAGCACGGCCTACGATGCGAAGGCACTGCTCAAGGCCGCCATCCGCGACGACGACCCGGTCATCTACATCGAGCACAAGTACCTCTATCGCCGCATCAAGGAGCATCTCCCGGAGAAGGACTACACCGTCCCGATCGGGAAGGCGGCGATTCGTCGCGAGGGAAAGGACCTGACGATCATCACCTGGGGCGCGATGGTCTACACCGCGATGGAGGCGGCCGAGGACCTGGCGCGCGACGGCGCGAGCATCGAAGTGCTCGACCTCCGGTCGCTTCTCCCCTACGACGAGGAGGCGATTCTCAATTCGGTGGCAAAGACCAACAGGGCAATCGTCCTCCACGAAGCCACCCTCACGGGCGGGGTCGGTGGGGAATTTGCAGCCGTAATCGCCGACAAAGCGTTCGACTACCTCGACGCCCCGGTTCGCCGGGTCGCGTCGATCGACAGCCCCGTTCCGTATTCGCCACCGCTCGAGAGCTTTTTCCTTCCGAATAAGGATAAAGTTCTGGCGGCGGCGCGAGATCTGCTCGCGTATTGACTTCAGCGGCCCCGCTGCCGTGATCGAGAGGAAAGCCGACCATGCCAACCGATGTCGTCATGCCCCAGATGGGTGAGTCGATCGCCGAAGGAACCGTGACCCGCTGGATCAAGCAGGTCGGGGACCGGGTCGAGCGCGACGAGCCCCTGTTCGAGATCTCCACCGACAAGGTGGATGCCGAGATTCCCTCCCCCTCCGCGGGAACGCTGGTCGAAGTGCTGGCGAAGGAAGGGGACACGGTCGCCGTGAACTCCATCGTGGCCCGCATCTCGGCCGAGGGTGAGGCGTCCGCGCCGGCCCCCGCCGCCGAGGAGAAGCCTCCTGCCGTGGAAGAGCCCCCGACGCAGGAGCCGGCCCAAGAGGATCCGAAGCCGGCGGAGAAGCCGCGCGAGGAACCGAAGCCGGAACCCGAGCCGCGTCAGGCGCCTCCGCCGGCGAAACCCGCCGAGGAAGGGTCATCCGGCGCCGATTCGCTCGATGAGCGCCGCCGGTCGAAATCCTCGCCCCTCGTCCGCAAGATCGCGGAAGAGAATGACGTCGACATCTCTCAGATCGAAGGAACCGGCGTCTCCGGCCGCGTGACCAAGCAGGACATTCTCGACTACATCGAGAAGCCGCGTGCCGCCGCACAGGCGCCGGCGCAGCGTGGGACGCAGCAGGCGGGGGCGGCCCCCTCCGGCAGTCCGAAGGAGCAGCGTCCGACGTTCTCGCCTGGCGAGAAGGTCCACGTCGAGCCGATGTCGGTGATGCGCAGGAAGATCGCCGACCACATGATCATGTCGCGCCGCACTTCGGCGCACGTGTCCACGGTCTTCGAAGTCGACTTCACGAACGTCGATAAGCTCCGCAAGCAGCACAAGGCCGCCTATCAGGAGAAGGGCGTCAACCTCACCTTCCTCCCGTTCATCGTCGATGCCGTCGTGAGCGGCCTCCGCGACTGGCCGATCCTCAATGCGTCGATCGACGGCGACAACGTCGTTTACAAGCAGGACATCAACGTCGGCATCGCCGTCGCCCTCGACTGGGGACTGATCGTTCCGGTCGTCAAGCAGGCCGACGAGAAGAACATCCTCGGGCTCTCGCGCACGATCAACGACCTCGGCGAGAGGGCGCGGACCAAGAAGCTCAACCCCGATGACGTGCAGGGCGGGACGTTCACGATCACCAACCCCGGGATCTTCGGCGGGCTCTTCGGGCTGCCGATCATCAACCAGCCGCAGGTCGCGATCCTCGGCGTCGGCGGCATCAAGAAGCGCCCGATGGTCATCGAGACCGAAGCGGGAGACTCGATCGCCATCCGCTCGATGGCGTACCTTTCGCTGACCTTCGACCATCGCCTCGTCGACGGCGCCGTCGCCGACCAGTTCATGGCAAAGGTCCGCAGCGTCATCGAGACCGCCGACTTCGCGCTGTAGGAGGGGCCATGTGGCCGCGGATCCTTTCCGCGGCCACATGGGCACCGCTCGGAGCGCTTGTTCCCGGCCGGGGTTGTGAAGCTCAACCCCGGCCACGAACGCCTTCGCACGATGCTCCCAACGGTTATGCTTCGTCCCGTGATCCGGCCGCGGTAAAGAACCGCGGCCACAGGATCTCGAGGAATCTTCCCCTTCTGCTTGCGATTGACCCCCTCGACGTGCTGACGACACTCCTCATCGCCGCGTGGCTCGCTCTGGTCTGCGGCGTCATTCCGGTCCTGGCCTGGATCAGCAAGCGGAAAATCGACCAGGGACTGCGGATTCCGAGACGGGCGATCTACGCGGAGGCGTTCGTACTCCAGATCCTGCTGCTGGCGATCTCGCTCGGCGTCGCGTTCTTTCTCGGAATCCGGCTTTTTCCTTCCAGGCTTCCGAGCGCCGCGGACCTGTTGATGGCCGCCGCCGTACTCGGCATCGCGCTCTCCGCGATGGTCCTCGGCTGGCGGTTCGCCCCTGAGCGGTCGAGGGAACGAATCCGAATGCTCCTTCCCGTGACGGGAAGTGAGAGGCTCGCGTGGGTGGCCGTCTCCGCAGCCGCAGCCGTCAGCGAAGAGACGCTCTACCGCGGGCTCCTTCCTCTCGTCATCGAAGGACTGTCCGGATCGTTCGCACTGGCGATCGCGATCAGTGTCCTCGCCTTCGCCCTCGCTCATCTGCTTCAGGGTTGGACGAGCGCACTCGTCGTCGGCATTTTCGCCGTGGCTTTTCACGGGCTCGTCGTATCGTCCGGAGCGCTCTGGACCGCGATCGCCGTTCACTTCCTGTACGATCTTCTCGCCGGACTGACCCTCGGCAGGATCATCGAATCTCCGGAGACCATCCATGCGGAAGTGTGATCTGAGACGCCTCCATCTCGTCACCTACGAGAACGGGATGGCGATGCAGGAGACGCTGGTCGCCATGAGGCAGCGAGGGGATATCGAGGATCAACTCCTCCTGCTCGAGCACACTCCGGTGATCACGCTCGGCAGGGGCGGCGACGAGGGGAACCTCCTCTCGAGCCGTGAGATGCTCGCGCGGGAGGGTGTCCGCTATTTCGAAACGACGCGCGGCGGCGATATCACCTACCACGGTCCCGGACAGCTCGTCGGCTACCCCATCCTCCACCTCGGCGAGGGAAGCCGCGACGTTCGGAAATACGTCACCAGCCTCGAAGAGGCCGTCATCCGGACGCTCGCGCATTGGGGCATCACCGCCGATCGATCCGAGGGACAACGTGGAGTCTGGGTCGGCAACGAGAAGGTGGCCGCGATCGGCGTCCGCGTTGCGAGGTGGGTCACCTGCCACGGCTTCGCCCTCAACGTGACAACGAACCTGGAGCACTTCGATTTCATCACTCCCTGCGGAATCCGCGGGAAGGGCGTGACATCACTCGAAAAACTCCTCGGAAAGGCCCCCTCGATGGACGAGGTGGCGGAGGTGTTCGCGCGTCACTTCTCCGAGATCTTCGACCGCGAGCTGCGGCCGGCGTCGCACGCGATCCGGCTCGTCAAAGTCGTTCCCCACGACGGCTCCGAGGTTCTTCTGCTCCACCGAACCGCCGAGCGCGGCGAGTTCTGGCAGCCCGTGACCGGACGGATCGAGCCGGGTGAAGAGCCGGAGGCCGCGGCCCATCGCGAGCTGCTCGAGGAGACGGGATTCGACCTTCCGGTCGAGCCGCTCGGCCTCAGACAGTCCTTCCTCATCGACCGCGCCTTTCTCCCCGATTCGAGCGAGCCGCTCCTGTTCGTCGACGAGATCGCTTATGCCGCCAGCGCACAACCGGGCGCGACGGTACGCATCCAGCCGGAAGAGCACACCGAGTCGGGATGGTTTACGTTCGAGCGGGCGTATGAAACCATCCGCTGGAGCGACGACCGCGAGGCGCTCGAGCGGCTCGAGCGCCGGCTCGACGCTCGCGAGACGGCTCCGGCCACGGTTGGTGAAGCCAAACCGTGGCCACACTCATCATGATCAACAAACGCGCAGGCGAGCGTCCCTCGTGGCTCAAGATCCGCCTTCCCGGCGACATCGAGAAGCTTCCCGTGACCGCGATGGTCCGCGACCTCGGTCTCAACACGGTCTGCCAGGAAGCCCGCTGCCCGAACATCTACGAGTGCTGGAGCGCCGGGACGGCGACCTTCATGATCCTCGGCGACACCTGTACCCGCCGCTGCACGTTCTGCGCGGTCGGCAAGGGCGAGCCGCTTCCCCCCGACCCGCTCGAACCCGAGAAGGTCGCCGAGGCGGTCGCGAAGATGGGCGTGAAGCACTGCGTGATCACGACCGTGAACCGCGATGACCTCGCCGACGGCGGCGCGGCGCACTTCGCGCGGACGATCGAGCAGGTTCGGACGAAAGCGGGAGCCTCCGTCGAGGTCCTCATCTCCGATCTCGGCGGCAATCGCGAAGCGCTCCGCACCATCCTGGCGGCCCGCCCCGAGGTGCTCGCGCACAATATCGAGACGGTGCCCGGACTCTACCTGCAGGTGAGGCCTGGATCGAAGTACGACCGATCCCTCGAAGTTCTCCGCTGGGCGAAGGAGGAGGGTCACGATGGGATGTACACGAAGTCGAGCCTGATGCTTGGTCTCGGGGAGTCGGAGGAAGAGATCTTCCGGGTCGTGGCGGACCTGCGTGCGCAGGGGGTCGACATCTTCACGCTCGGGCAGTATCTCGCCCCCTCGGAGAGAAACCATCCGGTGCGGAAGTACTACACGCCACAGGAGTTCGCCGACCTCGGACAGCGGGCGAAGGATCTCGGCTTCCACCACGTCGAATCAGGTCCGCTGGTCCGCAGTTCCTATATGGCCCATCGTGCCGTAGAATCCACCGCCGGGACGGTGCATGCCGAAGATCACGTTCGCTGACGAGGGTCGAACCGAGGATCACGACGGATCGAAGACGCTGCTCCAGATCGCCATGGCGCTCGGCATCCGGGTCAGCCATGTCTGCGGCGGGGACGGCGCATGCGGAACCTGCCGCATCGAAGTGGTGGAGGGCTGGGATCATCTGACCCCACCGACGCCTGACGAGATTTACAAAGAGCTCGAGGCTCCCTATCGCCTCAGCTGCCAGTGCAGAATGCTGGGGGACGTGGTCGTCCGCGTCGCCCCGATCGAGTGAGGAACCGATGACTACAGCCGTACAGCCCGAAACCGCCGACCGCATCGCAATCCTGTTCCAGTACACCGTCGAGGCTTACAAGATGTTCCAGAAGCTCTCGGAGCTTCTTCCGAACCCGATGGCCGCCCATGTCTACGAAAACCTCGCCGAGGACGAGCGCAATCTCCGAGACCTGATCGAGATCAAGTACTCCGATCCGGATGTCCCGCGCACGAAGATCAAGCTCGAGCACGACCTCAGCTTCCAGAAGGCGCTCGAGGGGGACCTCTCGCACGTCGAAATGACCGAGACGTTGATCGTCCGGGAGAAGTCGATGGCCGACAGGCTCACCGAGTTCGCGAAAACCGGTCCTGAAGCAGGGCGGAACCTGTTTCTCTACTTCGCCGCCGCGAAACGCGCCCACATCATGTACATCGAGCGCGAGCTGCAGATGCTCCGCCTCTACCCCGACTGGTACGAGCGCGAGGACGCTGAGTCGCTCGTCGTCCACGGGAACGTCTGAGGACGGTGGCCGCGGCTTTCCAGCCGCGGCATCGTGCGACGAAGCTGGATCTCGATCAAAACTCGAAAACCGCCTTCCCACCCCCGGACGATTGCGCTTCGTCGCATGGTCAGCCGCGGCTGGAAAGCCGCGGCCACTGGGATTTTTCTCTACCCCTCCCGCCCTTCTCCCGGGTGATGAACATCTCACTCGCACCCGAGGCTGCCTCCCAGCTTCGCGCCCAGGCCGACGGCCGCCTGCTGCGGATCTCATTCACGACCGGATGCGGCGGAAGCGGCTACCGGCTCGCCTGGACGGACGAACCGCTCGAAGACGACACGGTCTTCGATCTCGTGGCCGTCCGCGTCGCGCTCGACTCGATGGCCAGCTCCAAACTCGACGGCGCGGTCATCGTCTACGACGAGGTGGAAGACGGGTTCATCATCGATCACCCTGACGCCGCAGTCGCGGTCTGGTGCGGGTGAGGAAAGCAAGGAAGAAGTCAGAAGGCAGAAGGCAGAAGTAAGATCAAAAAAAGGCAGAAGCCTGTCGCTTCTGCTTTCGGTTTCTGCTCTTGCCTTTGCTCATACTTCTGCCTTCTACCTTCTGCCTTCTGCCTTCGCCTTTTCTTCTGGCTTCTGGCTTCTGGTTTCTGGCTTACGCTCTCTCCGCCCACTCCATGGCGTGATACGTGATGATCAGATCGGCGCCGGCGCGCTTGATCGAGGTCAGGATCTCGTCGGCGACGCGCGGACCGTCGATCCATCCCATCTTCTCGGCGGCCTTGACCATCGAGTACTCGCCGCTGACGTTGTAGGCGACGATCGGGAGGTCGCAGCGCTGGCGCGCCTCGCGGATGATGTCGAGATACGACAGGGCCGGCTTGACCATCACCATGTCCGCCCCCTCGGCGATGTCGAGCTCGATCTCGCGCATCGCCTCGCGCGCGTTCGGCGGATCCATCTGATAGCTGCGACGGTCACCAAACTGCGGCGCCGACTCGGCCGCCTCGCGGAACGGCCCGTAGAACCCGGACGCAAACTTCGCTGAATAGGCGATCAGCCCCGTGTCTCCCCACCCGTCCGAGTCGAGCGCGTCGCGGATCGCTCCGACGCGCCCGTCCATCATGTCCGAGGGAGCAACGAAGTCGACTCCCGCCTCCGCGAACGACAGACTCTGCTTGACGAGCAACTCCAGCGTCTGGTCGTTGTCCACCTCCGCTCCCGTCTCCGTCCTGTGCACGACTCCGCAGTGGCCGTGATCGGTGTACTCGCAGAGGCAGACGTCGGCGATCACCGTCATCTGGGGAAGCCCCTTCTTGAGGGCGCGGATCAGTTCCTGCACCGGCCCCTTCGGATCCCACGACGAGCTTCCGACCGCATCTTTCGTGTCGGGGAGCCCGAAGACCAGCACCCCGCGGATCCCAAGGTCCCAGGCCCGTCGCGCTTCCTCGAGAGCATCCGAGACACGGTTCTGGAACACGCCCGGCATCGAGCCGATCTCCTTCCGGCTCCGGTTCTCGGGAACCACGAACATCGGGTGGATCAGGTTCGCCGGCGTCAGGATCGTTTCGCGCACCATCGACCGGATCGCCTCGCTCCTCCGCAGGCGGCGGGGACGGTTCGGCATCATCCGGGTGGTGCGGGGAGCAGCCTCAATCGGGGGCGTAGTCTTCGTCTCGGTCCGACTCATCTTCATCTCCAAAGAAAAAGGTATTCGCGCATTCGCGCGAGCAGAACGTGCCGCCTCGGGACCGGAAAGCACAATCGCCGCAGAACATTTCCCGGCAGACCCTGCACGCCTGCAGTTGCGCCGCAGCGCGGGGAACGCTGCAGATGGAGCAGAGAGTGTCGTCGGCCATGGGGATCTCCGTTGGAATCAATTCCCGCGCGGGGCCTGTTGAGTATATGCCCTCGAGGATTCCGGATTCTGCTCCCCGGAATCGGCCCCTTCCCTTGTCGTCAGCATTGCTTCAGGAAGTTCGGGCCACTAGAATCGGGCGGCTTCAACGGCGGCGGTGTAGCTCAGCTGGTTAGAGCGGGCGTCTCATAAGCGCTAGGTCCCCGGTTCGATTCCGGGCACCGCCACCATTCAAACCTCATCCCCGTTCCCCCTTTACCGGCCCGCCGTCCTTCCCTGCAGAAACTTCTTGCTGCGGCCGCTGACTTATTGTAAGCTATTAGTTGTCACAATAACTGCAAAGATGAACCGTCTCACTCCAAAAGAGATCCGAACCCGCAGGCTTGCGCTGGGACTGAGTGCGGACGAGCTCGCGCGCCGTCTCAATCTCTCCCCCGGTCTGCTGGAGCAGTGGGAGCGGGGCGATGCGCCGATCGAGGAGCCGGACCGGCTCTTCGCCGAGCTTCTCCTTCTGGAACAGGGCGATCAGCCCCAAAGCTGAGGTCCACCTCCGCCGGTCGGGTACACTTCGCACGTGCCGCTCCAGGAGGCCGTGAAACAGTTCTTCGCCGAGCGAAAGGTCTCACCCCGCTCGCTGCTGATCGCTGCTTCCGGCGGACCCGACTCGACTGCCCTGATCCTGGTTCTGGCCGAGTGGAAGGACCGTCCGTTCCCGATCTCCATCGCTCATGTGAACCATCGCCTCCGGGGAGCCGAATCCGAGCAGGATGCCCAGTACGTGCGCGAGCTTGGGGGCCGCACCTCGATTCCGGTGGTGATCCGCGACGGGCCGATCGATCCGGCGGCGCTTCGCGAGAGCGGGATCGAGGCGGCGGCGCGGGAATCGCGCTACTCGCTGCTGCGGAAGATTCGGGACGAGCTCGGGTGCGACCTGATTGCGACCGGCCACCAACAGAACGATCAGGCGGAAACGCTCCTGATCCGGCTGGTCACCGGCACGGGGCCGGGCCGACTGACCGGAATGCCGGCCGTGGGCGACGGCATCATCCGGCCGCTGCTCGACGTCCCGCGGGATGAAGTCGAGCGGTTTCTGCGGGAAAGAAACGTTCAGCCGCGCCGCGACCGAATGAACGAGGACCGCCGGTTCGTCCGGAGCCGGATGCGCGCCGAGGTGATGCCGATCCTCGAGGCATTCAATCCGAAGATCGTCTCCTCGCTCGCGGAAACGGCGCGACAGACTCGCGAGCAGCAGGGGGCTCTGCGATGGCTTCTCGACGAGGCATCGCGGAACTGGGTTGAAACGCTCCCGGATTCCTCGCGGTTCGACCCCTCGGCGCTTCCCGAGGACGAATGGATCCGCCGAGCGCTGCTCCACCGCGAGATCATCAGACTCGATCCCCGCTCCCGCGAGGTGTCCGCCGCCGACCTCGATCGACTGGCGAAGTCTCTCAAACGGCTGCGAAGGACCACGGTCACGAAAACCCTGGAGATCGCCCGCGATGGCGATCACGTGCTGCTGCGCCGCATCCCTCCCCCGGTCGAACCTTTCGAGCGGCCGATCCAGCCGGGGCGAACGGTGTCGCTCCCCACGGGCGCGAAACTGCGCCTCGAGCGTCTGGGAGTCGCCGGCTCCGATTTTCGCGATACGGGGCCGCGTCGACAGCGGTTCCAGCTTCCGGCGGATGCAAAGGAGCGCGTTTTCGCCGTTCGCAACCGCCGCCGCGGAGATCGATTCCACCCGCTCGGCTCTCCATGGGAAAAAAGACTGAACGAGCTGCTGATTGATCGTAAAATCCCGAGAGAACGACGCGACCGCATCCCGCTTCTCCTCTGGAAGGGGGAGATCGTCTGGGTCCCGGGCGTCGAAGTCTCCGAGCGCTTCAAGGTCGACGAGCCCTGGAGGGAAGCCTTCGAAGCCTCGATAGAAGGTGACGATGAATAAGGATCCGAAGGAGAAATGGTCGGGCAGCCAGATTGCCCGCCGGATGCAGGAGCTCGGCGCCGAGATCCGGCAGGACGCCGGAAATGACCCCATTCTGTTGATCGGCGTCCTGAAGGGAGCGAGTTGCTTCCTGGCGGACCTGATGCGCGCGATCCCAGGGGAGGTGAGCTACGAGTTCATCGACGTCATCCGCGACGTGGCCGACACCTCGGTGGCCGAGGCGATGGAGATCGACTTTCTCACCCACTTCGACATGCGCGGGAAACGGGTCTATCTCCTCAAGGACGTGGTCACCACCGGGGTGATCGAGAACTACCTGCTGGGACAGTTCAGGCAGCGGAATCCGGCTCATCTCGAGCTCGTGGCGCTGATCGACCGCCCGACGCAGAGGACCATCGACATCTCGCTGCGTCACAGAGCGTTTCAGGCCGACGAGGGGACGTTCGTAGGATACGGGCTCGAAGCCGGCGGGCGGTGGGGAAACCTGCCGTATCTGGCGCTTGTTTAGGGGCCAGGGACCGGGGGCTAGGGAAAGACAACGTCAAAAGCCCAGCGAGTCCGTTTGTCATATCTGATCCTGACTTTGTTTTTCCCTGGTCCCTAGCCCCTAGTCCCTTGCCCCTCGCCTCTCAGAATTTAGAATCCGCGGACCCGGTTGTCGTCCGCACGGTGTGAATGATTCCTGCAGAGGGAGCTTTCACAAGCGACAATCGGTCGCTCGCGGAGGTCGCCGAAGGCAACTCCCACCCCACGGAGGTCACTGTTGAATTCGACATTCAAAACTGCGCTTCTCTGGGTCGTCATCATCGTCCTGGTTTTCGTTCTCTGGAGTCTTTTCCAGACTGCGAAATCGACGACTGAAGAGATCCAGTTCAGCCAATTCCTCAATCAGGTCGATAAGGGAAACATCTCGCAAGTCGTGATCCGCGGTAGCGAGATCCGCGGCCAGATCGCCGATGGAGGCAGCCGGAACGAGTTCCTCACCCGGATGCCCCCGAACTACGACGGAATCGTCGAGCTCCTCCAGCCGAAGGGGATCGAGTTCGAGGTCGAGGAGGCACGCGACAACTCTCTGCTCACGGCGTTGATCACGTGGGCGCCCGTCCTGTTCCTGTTCGGTCTCTGGATCTTCTTCATGCGCCAGATGCAGGCCGGCGGCAACAAGGCGCTCTCGTTCGGCAAGTCGAAAGCGAAGCTCCTTTCCGGCAGCGCCAAGAAGGTCACCTTCAAGGACGTCGCCGGCGTGGACGAGGCGAAAGTCGAGCTGCAGGAGATCATCGAGTTCCTGCGCGACCCGCAGAAGTTCACGAAGCTCGGCGGAAAGATCCCGAAGGGCGTGCTGCTGATGGGCCCCCCGGGAACGGGCAAGACCCTGCTCGCCCGCGCGATCGCGGGTGAGGCGAACGTGCCTTTCTTCGCGATCTCAGGCTCGGACTTCGTCGAGATGTTCGTCGGCGTCGGCGCCTCGCGCGTCCGCGACCTGTTCGAGCAGGGAAAGAAGAACGCTCCCTGCATCATCTTCATCGACGAGATCGACGCGGTCGGCCGCCATCGCGGCGCCGGTCTGGGCGGGGGTCACGACGAGCGCGAGCAGACGCTCAACCAGCTCCTCGTCGAGATGGACGGATTCGAGTCGAACGAGGGCGTCATCCTCATCGCCGGCACGAACCGTCCGGACGTTCTCGACCCGGCCCTGCTCCGCCCGGGGCGTTTCGATCGGCGCGTGGTCGTCGACCTGCCGGACCTGAAGGGGCGCGAAGGGATCCTTCGCGTGCACACGCGCAACACGCCCCTGGCCGAGGACGTCGATCTGAGCGTGCTCGCTCGCGGTACCCCCGGCTTTTCGGGCGCCGACCTGGCGAACCTCGTCAACGAGGCCGCCCTCAACGCCGCCCGTTACGACAAGAAGAAAGTCCAGATGGTGGATTTCGAGTTCGCCAAGGACAAGGTCATCATGGGCGTCGAGCGGAAGTCGATGGTGATGTCGAATCGCGAGAAGAGGAACACGGCGTACCACGAAGCCGGCCACACGGTCATCGCGGCCGTTCTTCCGGCGGCCGACCCGCTGCACAAGGTCACCATCATCCCCCGCGGCAGGGCTCTCGGGCTCACCCAGCAGCTCCCGATCGAGGACAAGCATTCGTACTCGAAGCGTTATCTCGAGGCAATGCTCGCGGTCCTCATGGGCGGCCGGATCGCGGAGGAGGTCTTCATCGGCGAGGTGACCACCGGTGCCGGCAACGACATCGAAAAAGCGACCGCTCTCGCCCGCAAGATGGTCTGCGAGTGGGGAATGTCGAACCTCGGCCCCCTCTCGTACGGCAAGAAGGAAGAGGCCATCTTCCTCGGACGCGAGTTCGCTCAGCACTCGGACTACTCCGAACAAACTGCCCGCGAGATCGACGCCTCCGTCAAAACGTTCGTCGAGGGCGGTTACAAGCATGCCTGGGACGTCATCCACGAGCATCGGAAATCGCTCGAGAAGATCGCCGAAAGGCTGCTCGAGAAGGAAACGCTCGACGGCGCCGAGGTCAACGCGATCCTTCTCGAGGAAACCGGCGTCGATTTCCTCAAGATGAAGGAGACCCTTCCCGAGGACAATCCCGAAGAGGTCACGATCGCGGCAGGTGACGATCACGTCCCGGTCGCGGGAGTCAGCGGCGGAGGGGCCACCTCCGACCCGGCCTGACCGCTCGAACGTCGCAGGCAACCGAAAACCCCCGCTGCGAGGCGGGGGTTTTTGCGTCACACCGCGCGTTCGAGGACTCGGATAAAATCCCCCGTCGATGAACCGCTCCCACACGATCACCGCCTATACGCTCGCCGAGGAGGTGGCCAACGCAGTCACGCACGGCCTCGGAGCCCTGCTCGCCGTAATCGGCCTCGTCGTCCTGGTCGTTCGCGCGAGCCTCCACGGCGACGTGTGGCACATCACCAGCGCGTCGATTTTCGGAGCGACGCTGGTCCTCTGCTACCTCTCGTCCACGCTCTATCACAGCATCCCGCATCCGAGGGCGAAGAACGTGCTCCGGGTGCTCGACCACTCGGCGATTTTTCTCCTGATCGCGGGAACCTACACGCCGTTCACTCTCGTGTCTCTGCGGGGAAATCTCGGCTGGTGGATCTTCGGAGTGATCTGGACCTGCGCGGCCCTCGGCATCACGCTCGGCTTCGCCGTGAAGAAGTGGAAGGGCGTCGTGACCGCGGTCCTGAGCGTCATCATGGGATGGGTTGCGATCGTCGCGCTCGGCCCCCTCTTCAAAAGCCTCGGCCCGGGCGGAACGGCCCTCGTCATCGCCGGCGGGCTGATCTACACGGCGGGCGTCGCGTTCTACGGGTCGAGACGCGTGCCGTGGAACCACGCGGTCTGGCACCTGTTCGTCCTCGGCGGAAGCGTGCTGCACTACTTCGCGATTCTGTGGTTCGTGGTGCCGGGAGGGAGCTAGACAGGACGAATAGGACCTATAGGACATGATCTCGGGGAGGGTTGCGGCTTTGAAGTACGGCCCCTCCCCCCGCCCGTCCTCCCTATTCGTCCTATTGGTCCTATACGTCCTCTTCGTCCTATCACCCCCCTCTTCTGCTACGATTTCGTCGCTCCATGCCGAGTCTCTTCGACACGATCATCAACCCGGCCGTTCAGCAGCTTCTGCGCCGCGAGCGCGAGATGCTCGTCGCGCTCCGGGAGATTCTCGAAGAGGAGCAGTCGGACGAGCGCCGAAGGATCGGGGAACTGCTCGAGGGACTCGACGACCTGTTCCGGATCGTGATCGTCGGTGAGTTCAACGCCGGCAAGTCATCCCTGATCAACGCGCTGTTCGGCCAGCGACTCCGGAAGGAGGGGCCGGTTCCGGTCGACGACCGCATATCGATCCTCCGCCACGGCGAGGAAGCCACCTCGCGGCCCCTGAGCGATTTCGTGATTGAGCAGACCTACCCGGTCGATTTCCTCCGGAACCTGACTCTGATCGATACGCCCGGAACGAACTCGATCGTGACGCGGCATCAGGAGATCACCGAAGATTTCATCCCGCGCGCCGACCTGGTGCTTTTCGCCACTTCGATCGACAGGCCTCTTTCGGAGTCGGAACGGCAGTTTCTCGGCTATATCCGGGAGTGGGGAAAGAAGGTCGTCTTCGTTCTCACCAAGATCGACACGAAGAGCGAGGCCGAGATCTCCGAGGTCGTCGACTACCTCCGGACGAACGTCCAGACGATCTTCGGCTTCGAGCCCGTCGTCTTCCCCGTGGCGGCGAAGCCCGCCCTGGAGGCGAAGACGGGAGAATCGAATCCGCGGGCATGGACGGCGAGCAGGTTCGAGCCGTTCGAGAATTACATCTTCGAGAAGTTGACCGAGGGTGAGCGGCTGCGGATCAAGCTCGAGGCCCCGCTCGAAGCCGTCACGGCGATGACCAGGCGGCAGCGCACGAGGCTGGATGCGAGGCGCGTGATCCTCTCCTCCGACATGGAGAAGATCCGCGCGATCCGAGAGCAGCTTGCGCTGGCCGAGAGGGATCTCCAGGGAAACTTCGAGAAGTTCATCCTCCGGATCGCCACGATGATGATGGAGCTCGAGCGGCGGGGAGTCGACTTCATCGATCGCTACGTCCGCATTCAACACGTCATGATGCTGCGCGACGCCGGGCGGTTCCGGGACGAGTTCGAGCGGCAGGTCTTTCAGGACTGGGAAGGCTCGGTCGATCGCACTCTCCAGGAGTCTGTCGACTGGCTCGTGCGCGAGAACATGAAGCTGTGGCGTGACACGGTCGAGCGCTTCCAGTCGCAGGCCGACTCGGTGTCGCAGCAGAACCTGATCGGCACAGCGGGCCGGGAGTTCGTCTACAACCGCGACGAGGTCTACGGACGCATTCGCGGTGAAGCCGAGCGGCGAATCCACACCTACAACGTCGACACCGAGGCGCGCCGCACGATCGACTCGGCCCTTCAGGGGGTTCTGCAGTCGTTCGGGCTCGGAGCGGGAGCGCTCGGACTCGGCTACCTGTTCACCACGGCCTTTTCGAGCGTCGCCCTCGACGTCACCGGCCTGACGGCGGCGACCATGCTCCTGGTGACGAGTTTCCTGATCCTCCCGTACAAGCGCGGCAAGGCCAAAGTCGAGTTCGCTCGCCGGATCGACGAACTGCGGGGCCAGCTGTCCGAGGCGCTCGGGAAGGAGTCGCAGGCCGAGATCCAGAGGATGCTGGGTCGGATTTCGGCGGCCTTCGAACCTTACGAACGGTTTCACGAGATCGAGCACGAGAAGATCGAGCGGTTTTCGTCGAGGCTCGACAGGGTGGAGTCGGAGTGTCGCGAGATCGCGGCAAGCGTCGAGGCGCTCTGAGCGCGGGCATGCGCGGCGGGAAGCGGCTGTTCTGGTCCTCGGACCCGGCACCCGATTTTCCGAACCGTAACGCGGGAGGAGTCTGATCTCCCGCAGAATCAACGTCTCGATGAAAACGCGAATCCTGCTCGCAGTTCTGGCAGTCGGTGTCTCCTCGCTCCAGGCGCAGGAAGCGCCGCGCTTCGGCGAGATGATCGAGGTCCGGCGCGCCGAGGCCGAGGTTGTGGTCACGGACGCGAAGGGGAACCCGGTCGCGGGACTTCAGCCTTCCGATTTCGTCCTGTTCGAGGGAGGCCAGCAGGTCGAGATCACCAACTTCTCTGAAGTTCGGGACGACCGGATCATCACGCCAACGGGCACTCCGACACGCGGCGCGGATTCGGCCTCGGCACCGGAGCGGCGCATCGTCATCTTCATCGACAACGATTCGATCCCGACGATCGAGCGCAATCAGGTCCTCGAGTCCGCCCGGAAGCTCGTTGCCACGTTCGGCAGGAACGACCTGGTGATGATCGTGACCTGGAACCGCGGGATGAAGCTCGCGATCCCCTTCACGAACGACCGGGGTCAGCTTTCTGACGCGCTCGACAGACTCGCCAACGAATCATCCGGCGCCGCGCTCGATGACATGAGCCGGAGAGCCACCAACTCCAGGATTCAGGGAGAGCTGAGCACGGCGCTGCTCCTTCGGACGCCGATCGCCGACGCCTACGCCAAGGCGCTCAGCCACGCCAGGGTCGCCTCGGAGGAGGTGAGAACCCGCCAGAAGAGCATGATCGAGGGGCTTCGCTCCATGATCTCGACCCTTTCCGGCACGAGCGGCCGGAAAGCCGTCGTCTTCCTCGGTCGCAGCCTCCCGCAGTACCCGGCCCTGGAAACGTTCCTCTTCGCCGACGACGTCTTCCGTCCTCACTATCCTTCGGTCAATGGCTACATGGAGGCGAGCCGGGATTCGCAGTCTCCCCTCCATCGGGATCTGGCCCGTTACGCCAACGCCTCCGATGTCGCCTTCTACCCGATCTTCGTCGGCGAGGCCGACTCGAGCACGGCGGACAGCCAGCAGCGAACCTCCCAGCAGATCGAGTTCGCCGACTTCACCAACAGCGCCTCTTCCATGCAGATGCTCGCCGCCATGACCGGTGGTACGGCGCTTCAGGCCACCAGCAACTACGACCGCGCCTTCGCCATGGTGCGACGCGACCTTTCGTCCTATTACTCGATCGCGTGGAAACCCCTTGGTGAGCCCGGCGCCGAGGACACCGTCGAGGTCCGGGTCAAGCGCAGTGGTCTCAAGGTCCGCTTCCGCAGTACCCACCGGGAAAAGAGCTTCGAAGAGCAGATGAGCGACCGGGTCATCGCGAATCTCTTCCACACGCCGGAGGGAATGAGGTCCGCCGCGAGCCTGGTCGCTGGAACTCCGAAACGAGAGCGGCGAGGCCGCTACTCCATCCCGGTCCAGGTGCGAATTCCTCTCGAGGCCGTCACGCTCCTGCCGCGGGACGACGGGCTCGCCGGCGAGTTCTGCGTCTGGGTCGTCGTCGCAAACGACCGCTTCGATCAGTCGGATCTGACCACCCAGTGTCAGCCCGTCTCGATCGCCGACCCCGCCTCCGCACCACGCCGCGCCCACTGGACCTACGACCTGAAGCTCCTCGTCCGGGCCGGGGCGAACATCGTCTCGGTCGGCGTCCAGGATCGCGCCACCGGCGAGATCTCGTACGCGCGTACGACGGTGAACGCCGGAAGATAGCGCGAGCAGCGCGAGCGCCACTCTACGTGGGGTGGAAAAAGAAGGGGCTAGGGACTAGCCCCTGTTCTCTCTCCCGCTACAATCTCACCGCACACCATGGCCAAACGACCTGCAACCCTGTTCTCCTGCACTGACTGCGGCGCGCAGGCTCCGAAGTGGCTGGGGCGCTGTCCCGAATGCCACGCCTGGAACACCTTCGCCGAGGAGGTTCCGGCGTCGGAGCAGACCGCGCCGCTGCTCCGGCTCTCCGCCGAGACAGCGCCGGTTCCCATCGACCGGATCGAGGCGGATGACGCTCCCCGCATCTCGACCGGGCTGCCGAACTTCGATCGGGTTCTCGGCGGAGGAATTGTTCCCGGTGCGGTGGTTCTGGTGGGGGGCGAGCCCGGCATCGGAAAATCGACGCTTCTCCTTCAGATCGCGCAGCGGCTGACCGTGCATGGCCAAGTGCTCTACGTCTCCGGGGAAGAGAGCCCCGCCCAGATCGCGCTTCGCGCCCGGCGTCTCGGGACGATGGACCCCCGCATCAGCCTCTACTCCGAGACCTCGGTGGAACGGATCATCGATGCGATGGACAAGATGCGACCCGCGGCGGCGATCGTCGACTCGATCCAGACGATGCACTCGGGCCGGAACACCTCGTCTGCCGGCTCGGTGGGGCAGGTCCGCGACTGCGCCGGCCTTCTGATGGCTTCGGCAAAACGCCTCGCGATCCCGGTTTTCCTGATCGGCCACATCACGAAGGAAGGGACGATCGCCGGTCCGAAGACTCTCGAGCACATCGTCGACACGGTTCTCTATTTCGAGGGAGACAAGTTTCAGGACTCGCGTCTGATCCGCGCCTACAAGAACCGGTTCGGCGCGGTCAACGAGCTCGCGATCTACCGGATGCATGACGACGGGCTGGAGGAAGTACCGAATCCGTCGGCCGCCCTGATCTCTCAGCGGAGCGCCGCTGCGGGCTCGGCCATCGTCGCTGCCGTGGAGGGAACGCGGCCGTTCATGATCGAGGTCCAGGCCCTCGTCTCCCCTTCCCAGTATCCGAGCCCCAAGCGGATGGCCATGGGGATCGACGTGAACCGGCTCTCACTGCTCCTCGCGGTCCTCGAGAGAAAGGGTGGAGCGAGCTTTCTCTCCAACGATGTCTATACGAACATCGCCGGAGGCCTCGAGTTCGACGAGCCGGCGATCGACCTCGGAGTCGTCGCCGCTCTGCTGTCGAGTCAGAGAAACCGCCCTCTTCCGTGGGATCTGTCGATCTTCGGCGAGGTCGGGCTGCTCGGCGAGATCCGCAACGTCGGCCAGGCGGATCTCCGGGCCCGGGAGGCGGCGGCACTCGGATTCCGCCGCATCGCGATGCCGCGGGCGAACGTTCGCGAGGTCCACGCCGACATCGAAGCAATCGGGGTCGACCAGATCGACCAGCTAGGGTCTCTTCTCACGACTTGATCGACTCTCGGGCGCACCTGCGTCGAGGCCGGCGATTGGCTGCTAAACTCCGGCGGTGCCGCCGAGCTCCCGCCTTCCGCTTCGCGCCTGGCTGATCGCCCTCGTCCTGGCGATCGCATTGCCGCTGCTCGCACTCCTTTCCTGGATTTTCGTCTCGCAGATGAGGCATGACCGCACCGAGGCGCGCGACACGGCGCTCCGGATCGCAAAGGCGAGCGCCGAGCAGATCCGGCTGATGCATGGCGAGTCGAATCTGCTGCTCGAGCGTCTGGCCGCTCGCCCCGCGATCCGGAATCCCCAGCCCGGCACGTGCGATCCTCTCTTCGCGATCGTCGACTTCTTCCCCCAGTACGCCAACGTTTTCCTGCTCGATCCCGAGGGGAGGATCGTCTGCTCCGGGCCGCCCCAGCTTCAGGATCGGGCGATTTCAGCCGCCGCGCTCCGATGGCTGGAGCAGGCGGCGAGGGCGGAAACGCTGAGAGTCGGGCGTCCCATCATTCTGCCGATCGAAGGGCGGTGGGTTTCTGTGCTGACCCGCGGTGTCGGCTCGGTCGAGTCCCCGGCGGGAACCCTGGCGCTCGTTCAGCTTCCCGCCATCGCGAACGAAGGAGCGTTGCCGCCCGGCTCGGTCGTGACGATTGTCGACTCCGAGGGAACGGTCGTTGCGCGAACGCGCGACTCGGACGCATGGATGGGAAGGAACGTGCGGGGGGCGGAGGTCACCGAGATCGTCCTCACCCAACCGGAGGGGCGAACCGAGGCGCGCGGGGTCGACGGCATGCTCCGGCAATACGGCTTCACGACGATCGATCCGATCGACTGGCACATCTACGTGGGCATTCCGACCGCGGAGCTGATGCAGCCGGTCTGGCGCAGCATGAGACGAGGAGCTCTGTTCGGAATGGTGATCGTGCTCCTTGTCGGGATCTTCGCCTGGCGCCTGTCGAGGATCATCGAAGACCCGGTGGAGAACCTCTCCCGCGCGGCCGACAGGATCGGGAAGGAAGGGTTCACCTCGAGCGTCCCGGTCGGCGGACCTCGCGAGATTCACGATCTGGGCGAGCGATTCAATGAAATGGTCGGCATGCGGGCGGCGGCCGAGTCGCGCATCATCGAAAGCGAACAGAGGCTCCGGGGATTGTCCGACCGGCTGCTCGTCATTCAGGAAGAAGAGCGCAGCAGGATCGCCCGCGAGATCCACGACGACCTCGGTCAGCTCCTGACCGCGCTCAAGATGGATGTCGGCGGGCTGATCGCAGCCGCCGACGCTGGAAGCCCGATCTCCGATCCCCTCCGGACGCGGGTCGAATCGACTCTCGACCGAACCGTCGATTCCGTCCAACGCATCGCCGCGGAGCTGCGCCCCGGAACGCTCGACGATCTCGGCCTGCTGGCCGCCCTCGAGTCCGAAGCCGCCCTGTTCGAAGAACGAACCGGCATCGAATGCGAGCTTTCGCTCGAGACAGGCGACCTCCACCTGCGGAAAGCCACCGAAGCCGCGATCTATCGCATCCTTCAGGAAGCGATGACCAACGTCGCCCGGCACGCGGATGCGACACGGATCGAGATCCGTATGCGGGTGAGGGAGGGATCGCTCATTCTCGAGGTCCGGGACGACGGGCGCGGCATCTCGGAATCGGAAATCCAGGCACGCACCTCCCTCGGGCTGATCGGCATCCGGGAACGATCCGGAATTCTCGGAGGCTCGGTTCACATCGAAGGATTTCCGGGGCGCGGGACGATCGTATCGGTACGAATCCCGCTCTCCGGCGACGAGGAGACTCAGACATGACGCGGATTCTCATCGTGGACGATCACGACATCGTTCGTGAAGGTCTTCGGCAGATCGTCTCGGAGACCGAGGACATCTCGGTCTCCGGCGAGGCGCGCACCGGGGCGGAGGCTCTCGAGAAGCTGCGCGAGGGCGGCTGCGACCTGGTGATCCTCGACCTCAATCTGCCAGACCGCCCGGGGCTGGACGTGCTGAGCCAGATTCGCGCTCTCTATCCCCGGCTCCCCGTGCTCGTGCTCAGCATGCACCGCGAGGCCTCCTACGCTTCGCGCGCTCTCCATGCCGGCGCGGCCGGCTACATCAGCAAGGACCACGCGAGGGAGTTCCTCGTGGCAGCCATCAGGCGCCTCCGTCAGGGGGAGCGCTTTCTCCCTCCGGCTCTCGCCGAGAGCATCGCTTTCGAGCTGATGGACACCGGGCGCAGGGTCAAGCACGAGGTGCTCTCGGATCGCGAGTTCACGATCTTCTGCATGATCGCAGCCGGGAAGCCCCCTCGGCAGATCGCCTCCGAGCTCGGAGTGAGCGTCAAGACCGTCGGCACGCACCGCTCGCGCATCCTCCAGAAGATGACGCTGCGCAACAACGCCGAGATCGTCCAGTATGCGATCGAGCACAACCTCCTCAATTAGAGCCGCTTGCGGGTCCCCCTCGCAGGCGAGGTAGGTGAAACACCTACAAGAATTTGGTCCGGTTTCGTACAGCGCTTGGGTGAGGAGACTCATTCATCGGCCCGCTCTCACCCATATGCTGTCGCTGCCGATGGAAAAACAGCCCGCAATTCTCACGCGTCGCATTCTGCTGATCGATGACGACGAGCAGATCGCGGGTTCGCTGAGGAAGTACCTCATCCGCCATGGATGCGAAACCGAGTCCGTGCGCGAACGGAAAGCGGCCGTCGAGATGCTCGCCTCGAGGAGCTTCGACCTGATCCTGCTCGACCCCTACCTGACCGGCGAGGCGGGCGACCCCGGGTCTCTTCTCGCTCTCGTCCGTGAACGGCAGGGTGTCGCCACGATCATCCTGCTGACGGCCTACCTCTCCTCGGAGCTCGGCAGCAAAGCCCTCGAGGCCGGCGTTCGTGCGATCATCACTAAACCGAAACCCGTCCGCGAGCTCGGCGAGTTCGCCCTCGGATTCCTGGATGCCCCTGGTTTATCCTGAAAAAAAGTATCGGAGGTATTGATGAAGCAGTTCAGACTATCTCTCGTCCTCGCGACCCTGATCCTCGCACTCGCGCTCGGGGCCTGCCGTTCCAAGCCGCAGCCGGCGCCCGCGCCCGCTCCGCCCCCGCCTCCCCCCCAGACGGCGCCCGTGGTGGTCGAGCCGCCGACGGACTTCGTCCCCGAGACTCCCGCGGAAGACGCGGTCTTTTCGGCCGACATCCAGGAGCTGAACCGGGTCGCGCAGGCTCGTGGCTGGATTCGCGACGTCTTCTTCGATTTCGACTCGACCGTGCTCGGTTCGGAATCTCAGGTCGCCCTCCAGGCTTCCGCCGTGTTCCTCAACGAGCGTCCTGAGCTCGATCTGCTCATCGAGGGGCACTGCGACGAGCGCGGGACCCAGCAGTACAACCTCGCCCTCGGCGACCGCCGGGCCAACACCGTTCGCGAGTATCTCGTGACCCTCGGGATCGCTCCCTCGCGCATCCGGACCGTCTCCTACGGCGAGGAGCGCCCCTTCTCCACCGGCTCCGGCGAACAGGCATGGCGCCAGAATCGTCGCGGTCACCTCGTTCTGGTTCGGCGCTGAATCGAGACGGCTCACTCGTTTCCGCCGAGCACCGGCCGGTCCCTTCGGACCGGCCGGTATTTTTTACAACCCGCGGCGCTTGGAATCCCCGCGCTCGTTTGGCACACTCTCTCCGAGGTTTGATTTCCCGGTTGGAGGGTCCCTATCGATGAGCGGCGGGTTGCGTAGTGGCTGGGCAGGCACATCGATTCTCACGGCGCTATTCGCGTTTCTCGCCGTTGGTTGCGCCACCTCGGGCCCGACTGCCGCCCGAGACGTGCGCAACGACGATCTCGCGAGCATCGCCTCCGATCTGCAGAGCGACCTTTCGCGCGTGAACGCGCGATCCCTCCCTCCCCGCGATAGCGCCGCCTCCCCCACCGCTTCAGTCGCGGCTCTTCCCACGCGGGACTCGGTGCTCTCCTCGATCGTCATTCCCGTCGCAAACCTCAAGCCTCGCGACCTCTATGACTCCTGGGGCGCGGCGCGCGATGGGGGCAAACGCAAGCACCGTGGCATCGACATCTTCGCGCCCCGCGGAACCGAGATCCTCGCCGTCGCCGACGGGATCGTCTCCTTCATTGGCGAACAGCCTCTGGGCGGCCGCTGCGTCTGGCTCGCCACTGAGCAGGGCCTTTCCTTCTATTACGCCCATCTCGAACGCTGGGCCCCCGGGCTCTACGAGGGAATGCCTGTCCGCCAGGGCCACGTCCTGGGCTATGTCGGCAACACCGGCAACGCGATCACCACGCCGCCTCACCTGCACTTCTCGGTCGTCGAGGGCGATGAGTCGATCAACCCATACCCGCTTCTGAAGGGTGCGGGGCAGATCCGGCCCCGTCCCGTGCTGACCGGCGGATTCCTGGCCGGCGGCTCTCAGTAGATCCGGCCGAGGCGCCTCACCCCGGCGTAGTCGTCCGGTCTCACCGGGAGCACACGCCCCGAGGCGGGGTCGCTCCACGTCAGACCGAGCTCCGAAAAGGGGGCGAGAACGAATCCTCGCGACAGATAGCGCGGATGCGGCACCGACACCGCCTCGGTTCGGATCAGCGTGACCCCGTGCAGAATCAGATCGAGATCGATGATCCGGGCCTGATTGCGGATTCTCCGGCGTCTCCCCATGGACTCCTCGATCTCGTGAAGCCGGTCGAGCAGCACCGGAGCGGAATCCTCCGTCCATCCCGCGGCAATCATGTTGAGAAAGGCGCCCGATCCGGCAGGAGCCTCGATGGGCTCGGTCTCCCATACGCCCGAGAGGCGGACGATCCGGACGGCCTGCCCAAGGTGCCAGAGGGCGCGCCGCAGATGAACCGCGCGGCTGCCGAGGTTCGACCCGAGGGCGATGAGGACGGACGTCACGTTCGCGGCGGCTCGCCTTCTCCGATGCTGATTTCGTTGGACAGCTCGTTTTCGTCTCGCTCGCCCGCATGGGGAAAGTGATGCCTGAGCTGCTCCCCGACTTCCTCGACCGCCTGCACGACGCCTTCCGTGAACTCTCCCTTGCGAAAGTGCTCGACCATGTGGGAGGCCACGACCTCCCAGAACTCGGGGCCAACCTTCTCGTGAATACCGCGGTCTCCAACGACGGCGAACTGCTGCTCTTTCGAGACGAGGTAGATCAACACGCCGTTCCGGAGGGCGGTCCGGGTCATGCGGAGCCGCTCGAACGTGCGCTCGGCCAGCAAGAGCGGATCCTTCCCGTGAGACGAGGGATCGACGTGGACCCGGATCTCGCCCGAAGAAGCGCGCTCGGCACGCTCGATGGCCGCGACGACGGTGGCGCGATCGAGACTTTCCATCAGGGTCTTGTGCTTCATCCCGGCTCCCTCCTACCAACTCCCGGTGGCGCCGCCACCGCCGAAGCCACCCCCTCCGCCGGAGAATCCACCAAAGCCCCCCCCGCCGAATCCGCCACCGAATCCTCCGCGGCCTCCACCGTAGGTCGATCCTCCCATCATGAACGGGATCATGCACGCCGGGCCGAGACAACCCGCGCGGCTGCGGGAGATAGGCCCAAGGACGAAGATCACGAAGAACGGGATGAGGATGAACACCCAGAACGGGATACGGAGGGGCTGAGGACTGCCCGGCCGGCCCACGGGCACCGGATCCGTCCCCTCCTCGATGATCGAGATCAGGCGGTCGACGGCGGAGTTGATGCCGGCGGCATACTGTTCGCGCTGGAACGCGGGAGCCAGTTCCTCGCGCATGACTCGCGAAGAGATCGCGTCGGTCACGGTCCCCTCGAGACCGTAACCGACCTCGATCCGCATCTTCCGGTCCCGAGGAAAGACGAACAGGATCAACCCGTTGTCGTACTTCGCCTGACCGACCTTCCATGCGTCGGCAGCCCGGATCGTGAAGTCCTCGACCGAGCCCCCTTCCAGCGAAGGGATCGTGTAGACGATGAACTGATGTCCCGTCCGCTCTTCGAATGCACGGAGCTTCGCGTTGAGAGTCGAGGCTTCAGAGCCGAGAATCCCCGCCGTATCGGTGACCCACTGATTCGGGGAAGGCGGCACCTCGAGCGCCGCGGCCAGAGCGGCCACGAAAAGGTAAGGGAGCAGAAAAGAGACGGTCTTGTTCATGAGAGCGAAATGCCCGCCGACGGCCGCCCCTTCCGGGAGACCGCGGCGGGCAGGTCTGGAGCCCGTTCGGTCCGGCTACGGCTGAACGGGCTGCGGAACAGTGGGAGGAGGCGTCGTCTGCGGCTGTCCGCCGAAGTCGAAATTCACGTCGGGCGCCTGATCGGCACCCGGCTGCGCCTCGAAGTAATTCTTGGCCACGAACCCGAGAATCCGGCCGATGAAATTGGCCGGGAAGCGCCGCAGAGCGGTGTTGTATCCCCGGGCGGACTCGTTGTAGCGCATCCGCTCGACGGCGATCCGATTCTCGGTCCCCTCGAGTTGAGACTGCAGCTCGAGGAAGTTCTGGTTGGCGCGAAGCTCCGGGTAGCGCTCGACGACCACGAGGAGTCTGGAGAGGGCGCTGGAGAGAGCCGACTGCGACTGCTCGAACTGCTGGAACGCCGCCGGGTTCTCGGTGATATCCGAAGGAACGGTCATCTGACCGACCCGCGAGCGGGCTTCGATGACGTTCTCGAGGGTCGTGCGCTCGAAATCGGCAGCCCCGCGGACCGTGGCGACGAGATTCGGGATCAGGTCGGCGCGCCGCTGATAGACGTTCTCGACCTGGGCCCATTTTTCGGAGACGTCTTCTTCGAGGCCGACCAGGCGGTTGTAGACGCCGACGCCGAAGAGGGCGAAGATCACGACGGCCGCGATGAGAAGACCGACGCACCCTAGGACGAGTCCACCTGCTTTCATCTTTGTGCTCCTTTGGGCCGCTTCGAGCGGCGAACGCTTTATCCGAGTCTACTCTTCTTCCTCGTCGTCATCGTCGTCGTCCTTCGCCGGAGTGTCGGGCTCGTCGACGGCATCCTCTTCTTCGCCAGCGGCGGGCTCGTCGCTCGATTCCTCGAACACCTCCTCTTCCGGTTCGACGACGACGACGGCGCGGCGGCCACGACTGGCCGGCGCGGGATGATCCTCGTCGCGCGGATTCGCTCCGCACTTCGGACAGACGGGTTGCGGTTTGCCGAGATCGTAGTACTTGGTCTGGCAGCTGTAGCAGACGTATTTCTTACCCAGGTTGGTCGTCATTCGTTCGAGTCATCTCCCCCTGAAAAGCGGCGAAACGTTAGCACCCGCGGAAATCCCGTGTCAACGCGCCGCGGATCCGGGCGCGGCGGCCCGTGGGCGCCGATTCCGATCCTGGCCCTCGAAGACGGGGAAAAGGCGGTTCATGGTCGGACAGGAAGCTCGGATGCGGCGCGGCCCTCCGGCTCGTTGACGCTCCTCTCGGCCAGCCGCCGCGAGCCGTCGCTCGCCGCGCTCGCCAGCCTGGCCGCCTCGGGAAGGGCAGCGATCGCCCGCGCGACCTGCTCGTCTCCGCGAAGCCGGAACGGATACGAAGCGTCGAAGCCGAACGCGGCCGCGATGATCTCCGCCTTGAGCGCTCGCTCGAGCCACTCGCGGTCCGCCGGATCGGCGATCCCCTCGCGAATCTCCTGCCTCTCGCTCGTCCCCTGCTCGTCGGCATACGCGATGAACTCCTCCACGATCGCCGGGGTGATCGTCAGATCCTCGGTCACGCCCGGGTGGCTCGCGAAATACTTCACCGCGAAGTTGAAGATCGCGCTTCGCGCCTCGAGAATCTGCAGCACGCGCGGCAGCTCCCGCGGCTCGACGATGATGTCGGGGCGGATTCCACCACCGCCATACACTTTCCTGCCGGTCTCGGTGAGAAAGACCTCGCGCCCTTCCAGATCGTTCTCGTCGAGGGGATCATCGAGCGCTTCGGCGACGTAGTAGTCGTAAACGGAGGTGTAGTCCCTCTGGATGTTGCGGCCCGCGGGGGTGTAGTACTTCGACGTGGTGAGCGCGAGTCCGGCTCCGTACTGGAGCGTGTAGACGCTCTGAACCAGCCCCTTGCCCCAGCTCGTGGTTCCGACCACCAGGCCGCGATCGTGGTCCTGAACCGCTCCGGCAATGATCTCCGAGGCCGACGCGCTGCCGTGATTCACCATCACCACGAGCGGAAGGCTCAGCTTCCGATGGACGCCGGGGGCGTGGAACTCCTGGAACGAGTCCGGCGTCCGCCCCTTCGTGTAGACGATCATCTCTCCCTTGTCGATGAAGTGATCGGCCACACCGACCGCCGCGTCGAGCAGTCCGCCCGGGTTGCTCCGCAGATCGAGCACGAGCCGCTGCATCCCCTTGGCCTCGAGCTTCTCGAGCGACTGGTTCAGCTCGCGTACGGTGGTCCGCGTGAAATCCTTGATCCGGATGTAACCCGTGTCGGGCCCGATCATCAGAGCGTAAGAGATCGAGTTCGTCGGGATCGCCTCCCGGACGATGCTCATCGGAATCAGCTCCTCGATTCCGACTCGCTTGATCTTGATGTTGACCTCGGATCCCTTCGGCCCTTTCAGGCGCCGGACCACCTCGTCCAGCGGGAGCTCGTCGGTCGCTTCCCCTTCCACCTCGGCGATGATGTCACCCGCACGGATCCCGAGCCTCGAGGCCGGAGTCCCCTCGAGCGGCGTGATCACGGTCACCTGGTTGTTTCTCTTCGTCACCAGGATTCCGAGACCGTAGAAACTCCCCTTCTGCTTGTCCTGCATGTCGGAGTAGGCACGCGGGGGAAGAAACGAGGAATGCGGGTCGAGCGCCCGCAGCATCCCGTCGATCGAGGAGTAAACGAGCTCGTCTCGATTCAGTTCCTTCGGCGACCAGTACGACGCGGCTTCCAGAACGTCGGTATACTCGCGCAGACGGTCGTGAACCCCGTCGGGCTCGGAGCCGAACAGCTTCGGCCCTGCCAGCCCGCCGATGAGCGTGGCGGCAAGGACGGCGGCGGCCAGAAACAGAACGTAACCGCGATTACGGCTTTTTTCGAGGCTCATGAGTATCCGATCAGAACGCCATTATAGAGTGGAGTATTCATTCCCACCCCCTTGTTGCACCGACCGGGCCATGAGCCCGCGAAAAGGACACCATGTTCGGATCTCTCGGCTTCCCTGAACTGCTTCTGATCTTCGGCGTCGCGCTCCTGATTTTCGGGCCCAAAAAGATGCCGGAGATCGGCCGGTCGGTCGGCAAGGCTCTCGGCGAGTTCCGCCGGGCCACCAATGATCTGAAATCGACCCTGGAAGAGGAAGTCCGTCTCGAGGAGCGCAAGGGGAGCCTCACGGTGGTCAACGAGCCGGTCGTCTCCCCCGACTCGGTCAGCCGCGGCGCCGTGCCCGCAGACCCCGCGGTGGAGACCGCTGCTACCGGCACATCCGAGAGTGAAGTCGCGCGGCCCACCTCCGCACAGGCTGGCGAATGAGTGGGGCCGAGCGCGCCGCGGGCGCGGAGTGGGACGAGCAGGACGAATCCGATCTGAAGCGCATGTCGTTCCTCGAGCACCTCGAGGAGCTTCGCAAGCGCCTCATGATCTCGGCCATCGCCCTGGTCGTCGCTTTCCTCGCCTGCTGGAGCTTCGCCGAACCGATCTTCGGCATCCTCCAGAGACCGATCATCCGGTTGCTCGAACCGGGAGAGAAGCTCGCCTTCACCCGCCTGGCCGCCCCCTTCTTCCTCTACATGAAGGTGGCCTTCTTCGCCGGCATCTTCCTCGCCTCCCCCATCATTCTCTGGCAGGTCTGGCGATTCATCTCCCCTGGCCTCTACCGGCACGAGCGGCGCTATGCGGGCCCATTCATCATCTTTTCGAGCCTCTTCTTCATCGCCGGCGGCTATTTCGGATACGCCATCGTCTTCCCGATGGCCGCCGCCTTCTTTCTCGAGATGGGAAGGCAGTTCCAGCAGGTCATCACGATCGACGACTATTTCGGCTTCGCGAGCAAGATCATCCTCGGGATGGGACTGGTCTTCGAGACTCCGATCCTGATCTTTTTTCTTTCCCGCCTCGGCATCGTGACTCCGAAATTCCTGCTCGCCAAGTTCAAGTACGCCGTCGTCATCATCTTCATCATCGCGGCCATCATTACCCCGACTCCCGACATCGTCACCCAGTCGGCACTCGCCATCCCGATGATCGTCCTCTATCTGCTCGGGATCGGGATCTCGATCCTGTTCGGGAAGAAGACCCCGCGAGAAGAGGCGTAAGAACCTCGGCCAGACTCAAGGCAGAGGATCGGGCTCGGGCGACCACGCGAGCCGCGCGATTCTCCACTCTCCGTCCTCTTTCCTGAAGCTCGCCAGGTAACGGTCGCGGATCGAGATTTCCCCCGCCGTCTGCTTCGACACGAGATATCCGAGGCGCACTCCGTGAGCCGACCCCATCTTCCGGTCGACCGCGGGATCCTCGACCGTGTATGAGATCTCCAGCTTCTGCTCGGCGAACAGCGCCCGATAGGACGCGGCGACCGCGGGCAATCCTCGCATCGTCGCCCCATCCGGAGTGAAGACCACGGCGTCCTCGGTGAACAGCGAGACGATCAGCGGCACATTTCCCTGCTTCTCCGCCGACTCGAGCATCCGGATCACGGTGGCGAGGTCCTGCGGGTCGGGCTGCGGCCGGATCGAAGCGCAGCCGGCGGCGAGCAGGATGGTTGCAAGAAGTGCGGCGTGCGGTGTCTTCATGGCCGAATCATAGCCGGATCCTGCCGCGGAGCAGCGACAGGCCCGCGAGCACCCGCCACCCGGATTGATGGAATTCGCCCCCGGCTGCACTACACTCCCGTCGTGACGGACGCCTGCTCCCCCTATCTCTGTTTCAGCCGCGCCGACTGGGCGCGCCTCAGGGGCGGAACGCCGCTGACCCTCCACGAGCGCGATCTCGAGGAGCTTTCCAGCATCGACCAGAGGCTCTCGATGCGGGAGGTCGAAGAGGTCTACCTCCCCCTCTCGCGCCTCCTGAACCTCCATATCGAAGCGGTCTCCGACCTCCACCGGGTGACGAGCACGTTTCTCGGATCGCTCGCTCCGAAAGTCCCTTACGTGATCGCGCTCGCCGGAAGCGTCGCGGCGGGCAAGAGCACCACGGCGCGTATTCTCAAGACACTGCTGTCGCGGTGGCCGGACCATCCGCGCGTCGAGCTCGTGACCACGGACGGCTTTCTCTTTCCGAACCGGATCCTCGAGGAACGTGGCCTGATGGATCGGAAGGGCTTTCCCGAAAGCTACGATCTTCCCCGGCTCGTCCGGTTCGTTTCGGATCTCAAGTCCGGCCGGTTTCCGATCAGCGCGCCGGTCTACTCGCACTTCCACTATGACGTGCTCGAAAGCGAGACACAGCTCGTCAGCGACGCCGATATCGTCATCCTCGAGGGGCTGAACGTCCTTCAGAGCGGTGTGGCGCACATGGTCTTCGTCTCCGACTTCGTCGACTTCTCGATCTATGTCGATGCGCCCGAAGGGCAACTCGAGACGTGGTACCTCGACCGTTTCCGGCGCCTGCGCGATACGGCCTTCCAGGACCCCAGCTCGTATTTTCACTACTTCGCGGAGATGAGCGAGGCGGAGGCGATGGCGATGGTGGGGGAGGTCTGGACGCGGATCAACCTCGCGAACCTGCGGGCCAACATCGCCCCGACGCGGGAGAAGTCGACTCTGATCCTCCAGAAGGGTCTCGACCACGTGGTCGAGCAGATCCTGCTGAGGAAGCTCTGAGTGTGTGGCGGAGGATCTTTTCCTCCCCCATCGTGCCGCCTGGATCCTCGCTCTCCGACGCTCTCCCCGGTCCGGGGGGACCTCGGATTCACGATTGCGGGCAGCGGAGGAGAAGATCCTCCGCCACGCCAGGGTTGCAATCTCATCCGTGCAACGCCATAGTGACCGGCCATCAACTCGTAAGGTCTGAGGTGCCATGGCAGATCAGGGACATCACGAGACACATTCACATCCCGAGCGGTGGGGATCCCGGGTCGGCGTCATCCTCGCCGTCGCCGGCTCCGCGGTAGGGCTGGGGAACTTCCTCCGCTTCCCGGGACAGGCAGCCGCGAACGGCGGCGGCGCCTTCATGATCCCCTACTTCTGCGCTCTTCTTTTCCTCGGGATCCCGGTCGGATGGGCCGAATGGACGATGGCGCGGTACGGTGGGCGGAAGGGATTTCACTCGGCGCCCGGCATTCTCGGCGTCATCGGAAAAGGGGCGATCGCCCGCTACCTCGGAATCACCGGCGTGTTGGTCCCCCTCGCCGTGTCCTTCTATTACACGTTCATCGAGGCCTGGTGTCTCGGCTACTTCTGGCACTACCTGACCGGAGGTCTAGGCATCGATCCGACCACCCCGGTCGCCGAGCAGGCAGCAACCGCATCCTCGTTCTTCAATGGCTTCGTCGGGAACAACGCGAACGGCCTGCTGTTCGGCGGGAGTTACGAGACCTTCGTCTTCTGGATCATCACGTTTGCGATCAACATCTGGTTCGTCTTCCGCGGCCTCTCGAAGGGGATCGAAGCCTTCTGCCGCTGGGCAATGCCGCTCATGGCGGTCGCCGCGATCATCGTCCTGATCCGCGTTCTCACGCTCGGGACCCCCGATCCTTCGAACCCGGATCAGAACGTCATCAACGGCCTGGGCTACATGTGGAATCCCGACTTCCGGGCCCTCGCGAACCCGCAGACATGGCTCGCAGCCGCGGGTCAGATCTTCTTCAGTATCTCGATCGGTTTCGGCATCATCATCAACTACGCTTCGTATCTCCGGAAAAAGGACGACGTCGTTCTCTCGGGCCTGACGTCGACGGCGACCAATGAGGTGTTCGAGGTCAGCTTCGGCGGCCTGATCACCCTCACCGCTTCGTTCGTATTTCTCGGCGTCAGCGGAACGGCGGCCGCGGTCGCAACCGGCACGTTCGGCCTCGGTTTCAACACCCTCCCGGTCGTCTTCGCGCACATGGGCGCGTTCGGCAACGCCATCGGCGCGATCTGGTTCTTCATGCTATTCCTCGCTGCCGTCACCAGCTCGCTCTCGATGTACCAGCCGAGCCTCGCGTTCTTCCAGGAGTCGCTCGGAATCACCCGCAAGGACGCCACGAAGATCCTGGTCGCCATCTGCGGAATCGGGTCGTTCCTGACGATCTGGTTCACGAAGGACAGCATCTTCTGGTCGACGATCGACTCCTGGGTCGGCACGTTTCTCATCTTCATCATGGCCATGATCCAGATCATCTGCTTCAGCTGGATCTTCGGCATCGACCGAGGCCTGAAGGAAGCGCACGAGGGAGCCGAGATCCGGATTCCGCGCTTCTATCGCCCGATTTTCAAGTACGTGGCGCCGCTCTACCTGATCGTGGTCTTCATCGCGTTCTGCTACACCAACCTCGGATCGTGGATCGATGGCGTTCGCCAGCAGCCGGCCGCCCAGATCGCCCTCGGCCTCATTCTTGCCGTCACGATCTTCCTGGTCGTCTGTCTGCGGATCGGCGAGAAACGCTGGCGCGCCGCCGGGCTCGACCTCGACGGCAGGTTCGAGCCGGCGGATGAGGAGTCCTGATCATGAAGGACGCAACGATGCAGACTGCGCTTCTGTCCCGAGAGCGGCGCGCAAGGAGGAGTCGATGACAGCGGCCGGGTGGATTCTTCTCGTGGTTTCGCTCACTTCCGTCTGGAGCCTCGCGATCTGGTGCTACAGCCGGGTGCTCCGCGGCAGCGACATCGAGCCCCCTCCCGATTCGCTCGGAGGGTAGCGGCAGCCTCAGGGCGTTCCCGGCACGGCGAGCGGCTGTAGCACGGCGCCGCAGCCGCGGAGCTGCTGACCGTCGTGGTCGACCGTCACGCTCAGTGGATAACTCTCGCCACTCATCGCATCGAAGCACGACTCCGAATCGATCCTCGCAGTCAGACGCCGGCCCGATTCCTCCCCCGTCAACCGCGCGAGCGGTTCCCCTTCTCTCCGAACCCGGGGAAAGACGTGGCGCTCCGCCCCGTAGGCAGTCACCAGCACCCCACGCCCCGTCGAATCGACCTCCAGGTACCAGCCCGGCTCATTTCCAGCGGCCCGAAACTCCACGCCTCGGATCCGTGCATCCTGCCAGAC
>JBHEOL010000106.1:0-4816 GCA_046261635.1 Thermoanaerobaculia bacterium
CCGTGGTGAGGACGGGCTGCCCCACCTGATCTCGGCCAAGTGCACGCACCTGGCGTGCACGGTCGGGAAGGACGTCAGCCCCGAGGGGCGGATCCTCTGCCCCTGCCACATCTCCTGGTTCGAGCTCAGCAGCGGTGAGCCTCTTCCCGGCTCGCCCGCGAAGGCTCCGCTGCCGATTCTCGGCTGGGTCCTGCGCGATCCGACGGGTCAGATCGTCGCGAGCCGTGCTCCCGACGGAACGATGGAGGGGGAAGTGTCCCCCGAACGAATCGAGAATTACGAAGTCTTCATTTCGCGCACGTTCGCAACGCGGGAGGCGTGATGAGAAGCCGACTCGAAGACATCACTGCATTCGTGGGCGAGCGGCTGCCGATGGAGAAGATGAGCGCCCGCTCGCTCGTGACCACGAAGACGGTCCCGGTACACGGGATGAGCTGGGCCTATTACCTCGGAGGGATCGCCCTCTTCACGTTCCTGATCCAGCTCGTCACCGGTCTGATGCTGCTGTTCTACTACGAGCCCACCGTCAGCGACGCTCACGCTTCGGTCGAGCACATCTCGGCGCATGTCGCGGCAGGCGGCCTGGTGAGAAACCTCCATACCTGGTCGGCATCGGCGATGATTCTGGCGCTGCTCGCGCACATGCTCACGGCGTTCGCGATGAAGGCGTTCGCGCGCCCGCGTGAGATCACCTGGCTGAGCGGGGTCGTGCTCCTCCTGGTCGCGTTCACGTTCGGGTTCACCGGGTATCTGCTCCCGTGGAGTCAGATCGCGGTGAACGCCACGAAGGTCGGGCTGCAGTCGATCGAAGAGGTGGGACGCTACCTTCCCGCAGCGGCCGCCTCCTGGCCGACGCAGCTGAAGGAGCTGATCCAGGGAGAGCCCGCGGTCGGGCAGGCGACTCTGTCACGGTTCTATGCGATCCACGTCGTGATCCTGCCGCTCGCCTTCCTCGCGACCATCGGACTCCATCTCGTCTCGGTCCAGCTCCACGGCATGAGCCAGGGAGTCGACCGTCCGACCGGACGGACCGAGCGATTTTTCCCCTTCTTCATCCTCAAGGACTTCTGGCTCTGGGGGATCGTCTTCCTCGGCCTGTTCGTCCTCGCCCTGACGTTGCCATTCGAATCGTTCTTCTCGTACCCGCTCTTCGGCGCCTACGACCCTCTGGGCGCGACGCCGGATGGCATCAAGCCGGAGTGGTACTTTTTCTTTGTCTACTACCCGCTGGAGTTGATGCCTTTCTGGATCGTGGGCCTGCTCGTCAACCTGGCCCTCGTCGTTCTCGTCGTGGCGCCGTGGATTTTCCGCGGAACGCGCCGCCGGACCCTCAGGATCCTCGCAGCGGTGGCGACTCTTTATCTGGTCGTGATCACCCTGTTCGGCCAGGCGATCTACGAAGTCTTCCGGGGAGGAAATCCATGAAGCGCCCCGGGCTTCTCCTCTTACTGCTGTTCATCGCGGCGCAGCCAGCGCTCGCCTATCCGGAGTTCGAGGTCTGGATCGAGAAGAACTCCGGGCGGTTCGTCGATTGCGCGATGTGTCACAGCCATGCCGAGGGACCGGAAGGGGTGAAAGCGGGACAGATTCGGAGCTTGTCGGCCGAGGAGCTCGAGCGGCTCAACGAGGCGAGGTCGGCCTTCGAGCCGGGAGTCCTGATCGACAACCCCGTCCTCAATCCTTTCGGAGACCGCATCGTCGAGAAGCTCGGGAAGAAGACGTTTCTAGAGATCCGCACCACGGGACCGGACCAGCTGGTCGAGCTGTACGGCATGGATTCGGACCTCGACGGCGACGGCCTGCCGGACATGCGCGAGTACATGGAGGGAACCTCACCCGTCGATCCCAGGAGCGGCGATCCCAGCAGTTTGTTCGCGACAAACCTGCGGCGGCACTGGTTCGATATTTTGATGACGATCCTGGCGACTCTTGCCGGGCTTTATGGACTGAACCAGTTTCTCCGATGGTTCGAGCACGAGGAGTCGCCGCCCGTGAAGCCGGAGGCGAGCGAGCCCGGCACCACGCTCGGGTATCTGGCGAGGAGGGCGGCCGGGAGGAGGCAGAAGCGGCGGGGATAGCCCGCAACTTCTGACCCACGTTGCACGCCCGTCATCCTGAGGGGGCGCGCGCAAACGAGCTTTCTCATTCGAAAACCAGCGCGCCGACGAAGGATCTCCCAATGCGAGGATCAGGGTGACGGGGCCGCCTTCCGGCGCGCTTCGCTATTCGTCGATGACCGTCTTGTCGGGATCGAGCCCCCATCCCTTCAGAATGTCCCGTTCGTCCCGGGCCGATTTCGCTTTCTTGAATCTCGCCTGAGGCTGTCCATTGACCCTCCGTTCGCACGCGGCCCAGGCCTTGTGGCGGATGACTTTCCCCCCCACGAGGCTGAGATACGAGTAGGCGGGCTCCTTTTTTCGCGAGCTCGCGGCCTTCACGGGTGGGAGGTCGAGATTGCCGGGAAGGTCGTGAATCGAGACCTCGTAGCCGATCAGAGGACCATCGTAGAGATCGACCCGCTTTCCGTTGGCAAGGGCGACCGCGATCTCGTCGCACCGCTCGTTCCCGGGGATGCCCGCGTGTCCGCGGACGTAACGCCACTCGATCTTCCCGGGGTGGACCCGCGCCACCTGGCGGGAGAGCTCCTCCCACAGGTCACGATTCGCGACATCGTGCCCCGCGGCGTTTTTCCACCCGCGCCGCCGCCACCCCGGGATCCACTCGGTGATCCCGCGGATGACGTACGTCGAGTCGGTGAACATCTCGATCGCAGTCGGGAGAGGGGAGTCGATCGCCGCAAGTCCTCGAATCGAGCCTGTCAGCTCCATGCGGTTGTTCGTCGTCTGCGGGTCGCGTCCGCCGAGCTCCTGCACGTGGCCGTCCGGGCGGACCACGACCGTTCCCCAGCCGCCGGGTCCGGGGTTCCCTGTGCAGGCGCCATCGCTGAAGATCAGGATGGAATCGAAGGAAGGCGGCATCAGGGGGCTGCCTCGGGGAGAGTCGGGGATCGTCCTGCGATTTCTCATATCGGTTTCGAGCAGCTCGATGCCTCCGCCACTGCGCGCGACCTTACGCAAAAGGGGGAGCTCTGGCAACTTCCTTCTTGCGGCCTCTGTTTGCGGTTCTGCTCGTGTGATCCGGCTGTGCGATCTTCGTCGACGCGACTCACGCCCCTCGGATCGTTGGGTGAAACGCTCCCGGATGGACGTCCCGGGCGCGGCCCGGAATGATGGTGACGGCGCTCACACGAAATTCGCCGCCAGCGACGGGGGACGCATCGTTTGGCCGAAAACGGGAAGGCAGGGTGACGACCTCGGGCTTCAAACTCGTCCGCAACGGTTGTACCGGCCTCCCCTCTGGCGTATAACGAACCCCCAGACATTACATCGAAACTCAGAGGGGGCCTCATGCGGCGTTTGACCGGATTGCTGCTCGTCACCGTTCTCTTCGCTACTCCATCCTTCGCGCAGATCTCATCGTCGACGGAGACGTTGAAGTTTCCCGGGATGAGTTTTCCCGGGTCGATTACGCGGGACGCGCAGGGCATACCGCGCGTCGACGCGCTCACACGCAACGACGCGGTGTTTCTCCAGGGCTACCTGCACGGGCGCGACCGGCTGTTCCAGATGGACTTCACCCGGCGCTCGGTCGCGGGGACGCTCGCTGAGCTCGTCGGCGACGGAGGGATCGCGAACGACGTGCAGTCCCGCGCTCTCGGGCTCGACCGCGCGGCACGCGCGTCTCTCCAGGCGATGTCGATGCAGGCTCGATCCGCCCTCGAAGCCTACGCGGCCGGCGTGAACGCGGGGATCGGCTCGCAGGCTCTCCCGCCGGAGTACGCTGCCCTGGAGTTGACCAAAGCCTCGCCGTGGACCGCGTACGACAGCATCCTGGTTGCCAAGGGAATCGCCGTCGGTCTTTCGCTCGACCTCGGGGACATCGACCGGACCATTGCCCTCCTCACGTACCGAGGGGCGGGACAGCTCCTCGGTTTCGACGGAACCAAGCTCTTTTTCGAGGACCTCTTCCGCTCGGCGCCCTTCACATCGGCCGCCACGCTGCCCGACGCGACCGCGAGCTCGGCCGATCCGGGTCCCGTGCAGGCCCTCGCGGCGACCGCCGCCGACCCGCTCGACTACGAGGCCATCGACCAGGCCGCGGCAGCTCTCCGCCCCGAGACGATCGCCCTCGCTCAGAAGTTCGTCGAGGACATGAAACGATCTCCCTTCTTCGGGCCGATCGTGGAAGACCGGCTGAGCTTCGGATCGAACGAGTGGGGCGTCCACGGCAGCCGCACGACGAGCGGAAAAGCGATGATGGCGAACGACCCTCATCTGGCGCTCGGCACGCCCGCGACCTTCTATCCGATCACACTACGCACGCCACAGATGACCGTCACCGGCATGGGATTCGCCGGAGCGCCGTTCGTCATCCAGGGGCGCAACCTCCACATCGGATGGGGCTCGACCGTGAATCCGATGGACGTGACCGACGTCTTCGAGGAAGAAGTCGTCATCGACCCGGCAGCGCCCGCCAAACTCAGCACGGTTTACGACGGGAAGAAGGAAATCCTCTTTCCCTACCTCCAGACCTTCAGAAAGAACAACATCGGCAACGGCGTGGATGACGACCTCTCGGTCATTCCTGCCGGAGGGCCGATCCCGGTTGCGACGCTCGTCGTCCCGCGGCGCAACGCGGCGATCGTCAGTCTCGACGTTGCGGCCGGAACGGCGCTCAGCGTCCAGTACACCGGCCTCTATGGCACGCGCGAGATCGAAGCCTTCATGATCTGGAACGAGGCGCGTAACCTCGATGA
>JBHEOL010000127.1:0-6085 GCA_046261635.1 Thermoanaerobaculia bacterium
TCGTCCCGCACCGGGGGCGGGGTCTGCTGGGGAGGTTGATTCGATTGGTGAACTTCGACGTCAGGCATGAGATCCTCCGCAAGCCGCGAGTCAGCTCAGCGGCTTCCGCAGAGTTTGCATTGCGCCGGCCGTGCCAGTGCGCGGTGTCCGCTCGTCCGAGGGGGAAATGGCCCTCGCTCGGAATAACTGCATTCTCATGCAGTTATAAGTCGTAATGATGGACGCACCGGGTGCAATCGATTCATCCCGGCCGAAGCGGCCGCGATGGAGACGAATCATGAACGACCTTCTGATCTTCGGCGCCATGATCGCCGCCTACTTTCTTCTCCAGCTCGTGATCCTTCCGCGGCTGGGATTCCAGACGTGACTCTCCCGTTCCGTGTGCCCCGTGCCGGGCGCACAGCAGCGAGGAAGTGTCGAGCAGCCAGCCGATCCGGCGACGGAGCAGCAAGCCTCAGCGGACGGTGGCGGAGAACCCTCGGTTCCGCGGCCCAGTGCCAACGCTGACGATCCTGCCATTTAGGATCCTTCGAACCGCGCTCAGCGGCTCGCGGTGTTCTCGTTCCTGCGGCTCGCATCTCGTCGCCAGCGATGACCCCCGACCCCACGGCATCGGCGAGCCTGTCGTCTGTCCGCTCGCTCCCGCCGTCGCGAACGCGGTTTCACGCTTGACCGGACGCAGAATCCGGCGTCTTCCGGTTCGAGAGTCCGATCTCGCGTAGACCGGCGGACTGCCGGAGCTCGAGGGGGGCGACCCTCGGGGGCGCGGTGAACCTCAGGAGCCTTTCGCACTCAGCATATCGGGGTCGTTCCGCCTTCGGTTCCGCTGAGCTCCCTTGGAGATCGCGAAGCTGCCGAACAGCAGGAGCGCACCGGCGGCGAGGAGATGGTCGCGGCGCTTGTTGAGCTCGAAATGGAGGCTCTGGTCTTTCGCGCGATCGTCGAAGCGGCCGTGCGCCCCGCGGTCGCCGGGCAGCGGTTCCCACAGGTTGTTCCGAGCGTTCGGGTCGGCCGGCTCGTCCGTCTGCTGGGACTTGACGCCATTTCTGGCGAGATAGAGGTCACCGAGCCGTGGAAAGAAATTATTGCCCACCACGGCCTCCGTCGTCGGCCATCCGAGGTTGAGCTCGCGGCGGTTGTTGTATGCGGCCCAGACGATCGCCTCCGCGGCCACCTCGGGCTGGAAGATCGGCGGGATCGGCTGCGCCTTACCGGGGAGCCGGCTCAGCACCCAGTCGAACTGGGGAGTGTTGATCGCCGGAAGGTTGACCGAGGTCAGTTTCACATGGCTGCGATCGTGGATGAGTTCCGCCCAGAGCGAATCGTTGAATCCCTGGATGGCGTGCTTTGCCCCGCAGTACGCGGACTGGAGAGGGATGCCTCGGTAGGCGAGGGCGGAGCCGACCTGAACGATCGTCCCCTTGTCGCGCGGCCTCATCCTCTTGAGCGCGGCGAGCGTACCGTACACATAACCGAGGTAGGTCACCTCGGTCACGCGGCGAAACTCCTCCGGGGTGATCTCGTGAACGGGGGCGAACACGGAGACCATCGCGTTATTGATCCAGATGTCGATCGGCCCGAAGGCGTCTTCGATCTGCGCGGCCGCTCGTTCGACCTGAACCGCGTCGGCGACGTCGGTGGGGATCGCAATCGCCTCTCCACCGAGGTACTCGACGTCACTCTTCGCTCCCTCGAGCCCGTCGGTGCCGCGCGCGAGCAGGCCGATCTTCGCCCCTCGCGCGGCGAACGCCCGCGCAACGGCCCGGCCGACACCGGCCGAGGCTCCCGTGATGACGACGACTTCTCCCGCGTGATCCATCATTCCTCCCGCGAGGCCGGGGTTTCCAATTGCCTCGACCAGACGGGCTTGCACGGGATGCGCCGAGAGCCTCGCATTCGAGTCGACGGCCGGGGCTGGTATCCGTTGTGAACGACAGCCGAACGTGATCGACCTCGACGTGCACCCGGCCCCATTCGAGAGAAACCCTTCCGCCTGGTCCCAGCGCCTCCCGATCGCGGCGATGGCCCTGGTTGCAACCGGAATTTCCATCTATCTCGCCCTCTACCAGTGGGGGCTCATCGACTCGTCGCTCTCGGCCTCTTCATGATGATCTGGCCGATGACCCGCCCAGTGCCTCTCTCCCCCGTGATGCAGAGCATCGAGATCTGCGGGTGGCTCCTCGCCATGTTCGCCGTGATTCCGTCGCGGTCGAACCAGCCTCCCGAGCGGTGGGGGAGGGTGATCGCCATTCGCGAGAGCCAGGGCCTGGAAGGGTGAAGTCAGAAGTCAGAAGTCAGAAGAAGGGAGATCCGATGGAACCAGTTGGAAGCCGCACATGGGCGATCGCGGAGGGCTACATCCCGGAGGGAAGCACGGGGCCCGAGCCGGAGATGCTGAGCCATGAGACGGCATGTATCCTCAATGCCTCGGACGAGGATGCCGAGGTCGAGATCACCATCTACTTCAGCGACCGCGAGCCGGCGGGGCCGTACAGGATCAGCTTGCCTGCCCGGAGAACGAAGCATGTCCGCTTCAACGATCTCGACGACCCCGAGCCCGTTCCGCTGGCTACGGACTATGCGAGCGTGATCCGCTCGAACGTTCCGGTGGTCGTGCAGCACACGAGGCTCGATTCGAGACAGGCGGAAAACGCGCTGCTCTCGACGATCGCCTGGGCCGAGCGCGGCTGAGGCGGATCGGCGAATCTTTTGCACGACCAGCCGCCATGGAAAAGGAGTGCAAGTGGTGGCAATCCGGGGTCATCTATCAGATTTATCCCCGCTCGTTCCAGGACTCGAACGGCGATGGGGTCGGGGATCTGCCCGGGATCACCAGCCGGCTCGACTACCTTCACGACCTTGGTGTCGATGCGATCTGGCTCTCGCCGATCTTCCGCTCGCCGATGGCCGACTTCGGCTACGACGTGGCCGATTACACCGCGATCGAACCGATATTCGGCACCATGGAAGAGTTCGACCGCCTCGTTGCCGAGACGCACCGGCGCGGGATGAAGGTCATTCTCGATTACGTTCCCAATCACACATCCGAACAGCACGAGTGGTTCCGCGAGGCGCGAGCCTCGCGCGACAACCCGAAACGCGACTGGTACCTCTGGAGCGATCCCGCTCCCGGCGGCGGGCCGCCCAACAACTGGCAGAGCGTGTTCGGCGGCTCCGCCTGGGAACTCGATGAGGCGAGCGGGCAGTACTACTATCACGCCTTTCTGAAACAGCAGCCCGACCTGAACTGGCGGAGCCCGGAGGTTCAGGAGGCCATGCTCGACGTTCTCCGCTTCTGGATGGACCGCGGAGTCGACGGCTTCCGCATCGACGTCATCTGGCATCTCATCAAGGATCGCGAGCTGCGGGACAACCCGGTCAACCCCGACCATGGGCCGGACCAGTCACCGCACCGCCGATATCTCGAGGTTTACAACGTCGACCGGCCGGAGGTGCACGAGATCGTCGCGATGATGCGCGAGGTATCCGACGGCTACGAGGATCGCGTCCTGATCGGCGAGATCTATCTCCCGGTCGAGAGGCTCGTCACCTATTACGGGGAGGAGGGCGAGGGGGTACACCTTCCTTACAACTTCCAGCTCGTCGAGCTTCCGTGGGAGGCTCGGACGATCGCGAGGATGGTCAACGAGTACGAGGCCCTGCTCCCGGAGTTCGCGTGGCCCAACTGGGTCCTCGGTAATCACGACAAGCCGCGGATCGCCACGCGCGTCGGACTCGCGCATGCGAGGGCGGCGGCGGTTCTCCTGCTCACCCTTCGCGGGACGCCGACGATCTATTACGGCGACGAGATCGGGATGACGAACGTCGCCATTCCACCCGATCGCATTCAGGATCCCTACGAGAAAAACGTTCCCGGTCTCGGGCTCGGGCGTGATCCGCAGCGGACTCCCATGCAGTGGAGCGCTGCCAGGCATGCAGGTTTCACGCAGGGAACGCCGTGGCTCCCTCTCGGGGCGGCCGATCTGAATGTTGAGAAACAGCTGTGCGATCCCGACTCGATGCTGGCACTTCACAGACGGCTGATCGAGCTCCGCAGGCGTGAGCCGGCCCTTTCGGTCGGAGATTACGCTCCGCTCGAAGCGGGGGGGACGCTGATGGCCTGGGTCCGCAAGAAGGGCTCGCGATTCCTGTTCGTCGCCGTCAACATGGGAGACGAGGAGCAGTCGTTCGATCTCGCCGGTGGAAAACGAGAGGGAAGAATCCTTCTCGGCACCCATCTCGACCGCGAGGGTGATCGGATCGGAAAGAGCGTGGTTCTCCGTGCTGCGGAGGCGATCGTGGTCGAGGCGTTGTGATGGGCGGAACGGCAGTCATCGACGCGCCGCGAGTCGATCCGGGCGCGGAGCCGTTTCTGCTCGGTATCGATCTCGGAAGCTCTTCCGCGCGGGCCATCGTGTACGACGGACGCGGCGCGACCGTTGCCATCGAATTCGAGCGCTACTCCTGGACGGCGTCGACCGACGGGGGTCTCGAGATCGAAGCCGACCGGTTGGTCGAGATCGCCGCTTCGGCCGTCGACCGGGCGACTCTCTTCTGCCGCTCGGCGCGGATTCCAATCGCGGCCGTCGGGATCTCGACATTCTGGCACGGGCTGGTCGGTGTCGACGACGACGGTGTGGCCACGACTCCCGTGTTTTCGTGGGGGGATACCCGGGCCTCCGCGGCTGCTGCGGCCCTTCGGGATCAGGCTGATCCCGCGGCCTATCACCAGCGCACCGGAGCCTACTTTCATCCAGGTTTTCCACTGGCGAAGCTCCGGTGGCTTCGCGAGCGGCGGGGTGAGGCCTATCGGCAGACGCGGAAGTGGATCTCCGCCGGCGACCTGCTGACGATGCGGCTGCTCGATGCGCGCGTCTCGAGCGTCTCGATGTCCTCGGCGAGCGGCCTTTTTCATCAGGAGCGATGTGACTGGGATGAGGAGAGTCTCGCGCTCGCGGGAATCGGTCGCGGAAACCTCTATCCCGTCGCGCCGGATGAGCAGAGCTGGCAACTCACCGGCGACTGGGCGGCGCGTTGGCCGGAGCTGAAGGGCGTTCCCTGGACTCTTGCGTACGGCGACGGGGCGTGCGCGAACATCGGGAGCGGTTGCGTCGGTGTCGAGCGCGCCGCCCTCTCGATCGGCACCACGGCGGCGATGCGCGTCGTGGTTCCGAATCGATCTTCGAAGATCCCGATCGAGCTCTGGTCGTATCGCATCGACCGCGAGCGTAAGGTGATCGGAGGCGCGACCTCGAACGGCGGAAACATTTACTCGTGGTGCCGAGACACGCTGCGGCTTCCTTCGAATCCCGAGGAGGTCGAGGCGGAGGTCGGCGCACTGGAGCCTGACTCACACGGATTGACCTTCCTCCCGTTTCTCGCGGGGGAGCGGAGCCCGTTCTGGCCGCTCGACGCCAGCGCCGCGATTTCCGGTATCACGCTGGCGACCACGCCCGCCGCGATGCTGCGCGCCGGTCTCGAAGCCGTCGCGTACCGGCTGGCGCTATTGAGAGTCGCCCTGCGAGCGGAGATCCCCGATGCGACGACGATCGTCGCCAGTGGCCGGGCGATCGCCGAGTCGCCGGCATTTGCGCGCATCATCTGCGATGTTCTCGGCGAGCCGCTGCATGTCTCTTCCTTCCCGGAGAGCTCCAGCCGCGGCGCCGCGCTGCTCGCGGGGGAGGCCGCCGCCGTCCTCCGCGGCATCGACCTTCCGGCGCCCGACTGGAAGATCCTCGAGCCGGACCTGGAAAGAACCCGGATCTACGCCGAGGCGTTGGCCCGCCAGCGCGACCTCGAGCGGAGACTCGGCCTGGCGCCCTGAGTCACGTCCCCATGGGGGTCACATCTTCGATGTTCGTCCCGAGGCCCCTGCTTCGTCCCCACGGGGTCACGCCTCCGAAAATCGATCCTGAGACCCCTGCTTCCATTCCGAGGAGGTTCGCGATCACTCGGCGAAACTTGGAACGTTGAGGAGGTCGTTTTCTCGATCAGTCCGCTCAGTCGCTTTGCGTCCATGCCTGCGCCCATGTGGATGCCGATTACCGAGCGGTCCCATCAGCTGCCAGGAACGGTGGAACGGGCT